>NZ_JBHYMS010000040.1:0-73711 GCF_042743185.1 Inquilinus sp. NPDC058860
CAACAAGATTGATCGGGAGGCGAAGCGGCGCGGCCTGTGCCGATGCGAGAGCCGTAAAAAGGCGAGAAAAACCAAGTCCCCCCTCCCCTTGCGGGAGGGGGTTAGGGGGAGGGGGTTCGCGCCGCGAGAGCCGGCCTTCACTTCACGCTCCCCTCGGTCAGCCCCGCCACCAGCCACCGCTGGGCCAGGAGGGCAATGAGGTAGATCGGCGCGATCCCGGCCAGCGAGGCCGCGGCCATCTGGCCGAAATTCACTAGCCGGTCGCCCTGGAACAGCGAGATGCCGACGGTCAGCGTCCGAGTCTCGTCGGCGAAGGTGAAGACCGAGGCGAACAGGAACTCGTTGTAGCCGAGGATGACGACGATGATCGCCGTCGCCGCGATGCCGGGGGCGACCAGCGGCGCGATCACCCGGACGAGGGTCAGGAGCGGCCCGGCGCCGTCGATCGCCGCCGCGTCCTCGATCTCGCGCGGGATGCGGCGCAGGAACGGGATCAAGAGCCACAGCGCCACCGGCACGTTGGTCAGGCCGTAGACCAGCGCAAGGCCGATCACGCTGTTCAGCAGGCCCGTCGCCTTCAGCAGGAAGAAGAACGGAATCGCGGCCACGATCGGGGGCGCCACGAAGCTGCCGAAGGCGATCGAGATCAGCCGCTCCCCCGCCTTGTCCAGGCGCAGGCAGGCATACGCCGCCGGCAGGGCGATCAGGATGGTGACGGCGCCGCCCAGCACCGCGGTCAGCACCGAATTGACGATGAAGCGGGTCAGCGCCGTGGCGCCGAAGGCGGCCGGCCAGTTGGCCAGCGTCGGCGCCTCCGGCAGGAAGCTTCCGGACAGCACCTGGTCCGGCGACTTGAACGAGACCGACAGCAGATAGGCCAGCGGCAGCAGGAACGCGGCCGCGACCAGCACGGCGACCAGGTCGATCCAGGACCAGCGATGCGGCGCCTGCGGCCGCGCGGGGTTAGCCCGCATTTCCCACCCCCCTTGTGCCCTGCGCCGTCACCAGAGGCCGGCAGGGAAGGAGAGCGGCGCAGCGCGATGCGGCGCATCGGGCAAGCCGCTCGACGCACCCTGCCGGCCTCTGGTGACGGCCCGGAGGGTCGCCTTGCGGCGGCCGCCTGCGGGGGCGGGCCGCTCGATCGTATGGCCCGATACGCTCTTCGCGGCCCGCCCCCGCATCCGACTCGCCGGAAGGCGACGCAGGGCGCAAGGAGGGTGGGAAATGCGGGCTGACGGCGATGGTCATGAGTAGCGCGCCTCCAGCCGCTTCGCCGCGCGCGAGGCCGGCCAGATCACCAGGCTGACGAAGCCGACGAACACCAACGTCGCGGCGGCGGCGCGGCCGACATCGAACTGCTCGAAGGCCAGGCGCCAGATCTGGAAGCCGCTGGTCGTGGTGTCGAAGCCCGGGCCCCCGAAGGTCAGCACATAGACCAGGTCGAACAGCTTGAACGCCATCACCAGGCGCAGCAGGAACACGGCGGCCAGGGTTGGCACCAACAACGGCAGGGTGATGTGACGGAAGCGCTGCCAGGCCGTGGCGCCGTCCAGCCGCGCCGCTTCCATCACCTCCTCCGACAGCCCCTTGATCGCGGCAAAGCACAGCAGCGCCACGAAGGGCGTCCACTGCCAGGCGTCCGCGACGACGATGGCGACGGCGGCCCAGCCGGAGGAGCCGAGGAAGCTCATCGGCGCATCGGTCAGCCCGGCGGCGCGCAGCCAGCCGTTCAAGAGGCCACCATCGGCGGCGAAGATCAGCTTCCAGGCGACGCCGACCATCACCGGCGGGGTCATCAGCGGCAGGAGGGTCAGGCTGGTGAGCACCCTGCCGGCCTTCACCAGCCGGTGGAACAGCAGGGCAAGCGCCAGGCCCAGAACCAGCTCGATCCCGGCCATCGGGAAGGCGAAGGCGGCGCTGCGCCACAGCGAGGCGAGGAAGGCCGGGTCGCCGAGCATCCGGGTGAAATTGGCGATCCCGGCCCAGTCGCGCAGCGGCTTGCCAAGCGTGCTCTTGCTGAGCGAGAGGGCCACCAGCGCCATCAGCGGGTACAACGTCGTCAGCACCAGCGTCACCACCAGCGGCGAGGCCAGGGACGCGGTCCCCAGCCGCCATCGCCGGCGCCGCGCCGGCGCCTCCACCGTGTCGATGCTCTCCGCCAGGGCCATCACGAACCGATGATCGAGGTCCACTGCTCATGCGCGGCCGCGATCGCCTCCTCGGGCGACTTCCGGTCGGCCAGCACCAGCGCCAGCTCGTCGGCCAGCACCTGCATCAGCTGTGGCGATTCCGGGCCGTTCGGCCAGGGCAGGCCGTTCTCCAGCGCCCCGGCCAGCGCGGTCTGCACCTTCGGCGCGAAGGCCTTGTATTCCGGCGCGTTCAGGGTCGAGGTGCGATCCGGGTCGATGCCGCTGCCAGTGGTCAACAGCAGCCCCAGCCCGGTCTTGGCGCTGGTGGCGAACTTGATGAACTCCCAGGCGTGCTCCTGCTTCTCGGAGCCCGAGGAGATGGCGAAGGCGAAGCCGGAGTTCAGCGCCAGCCGGCTGGTCTTGTTGGCGCCGCCGACCGGGATGCGCACGGCGTCCCATCTGTCGACGATCTTCGATCCCTTCGGGTCCTGGGCGTAGACGCCGAGGTCACTCCAGAACTCGATCATCGCGACCTTGCCGGACAGGAAGGCCGGGAGGCCTTCCTCGAACCGGGTCTCCAGCGGCGTCGGCAGGGCCGAAGGCGCGGCGTCCTTCAGCGCCTTGGCCGCCTCGACCGCCGCGCTCTCGTCGAGGGCGGAGGAGCCGTCCTCCTTCAGGTAGCGGCCGCCGAACCCGGCCAGGCGGTTGGTGTAGGACGCGCCGATGATGATCGGCGCCTTGCCGCCCAGCACCGCGGCGCCGTAGATGCCGTTGGCTTTCTCGGCCTCGGTGATCGCCTTCGACCGCTCCAGATACTCGTCCCAGGTGGTCGGCGCCTTCAGCCCGTGCCGGCCGAAGATCTCGGTGTTGTAGAACAGCAGGTGGCTGTCGCCGTCATAGGGCAGGCCCCAGCGCTTGCCGTCGGCCAGCGTGTAGGGATCGTAGATCGAGCGCAGATAGTCGTCCGGCTGGATCTCGGCCTTATCGCGCTCGATCCATTCGGTGACGTCGACGATGATGCCGTCATTCGCCAGCGCGCCGACGCCGGTGTACCAGTAGTCGATCACGTCGAAATTGTTGGTGCCGGACTGCACGTCCAGCGTCGCCTTGGCCTGCAGCTGGTCGTAGGGCACGGCGGTGACGTTGATCTTGCCGCCGGTCGCCTTCTCCCAGGCCTCGGCCAGGTAGCGCCCGGCAACGACATGCGGCTGGATGATCATCAGGTTCAGGCTCTGCCCGTCGAAGCGCTTCGCCTGGGCGAAGGCCCGGCTGAAGGGCGTAAGGCCGAGCCCGAGCGCGCCGGCGGATGCCCCGGCCAGGAAGCGGCGGCGGCCGATCGGAAATGCGGACAGGCTGCCGCGGTTCTGCGGTGAGGTCATGGCGGGGATCCTGGGTGGACGGGCCGGCGCGGGGCCGGCCGGTCGTTGCTCAGCCGGCGTAGAGCGGGAAGCGGCGGGCGATGGTGTCGCCGGTGAACTTCGCAATCCAGCCGTCGCTGTTCTCGAACAGGCGGATGGCGGTGAAGCGTGGCGCCGGGCCCATGTCGAACCAATGGGTGGTGCCGGCCGGTACGCTGATCAGGTCGTCCTTGGTGCACACCACCTTGAACACCCGGCCGGCCTTGCGCAGGTAGAAGGCGCCGGAGCCCTCGACGAAGAACCGGACCTCGTCCTCGCTGTGGGTGTGCTCGTCCAGGAACTTCTCGCGGAAGGCCTCGCGCTGCGGGTGGTCCGGCTGCATCCGCACCACGTCGACCGATCTGTAGCCGCACTCGGCCTGCAGCCGGTCGATCTCCGGCTTGTAGGCCGCAATCACCGCGTCCTGGTCGGCGTCGGCCGCCAGTGGCGCGCTCGCCTCCCAGCGCTCGAACCGCACGCCGATGGCGTTCAGCTCGCGCGCGATCGCAGTGCCGTCCTCGGTGTCGACCAGCAGCGCCGCGGGGTTGGTCTCGTCATAGACATAGAGCCGGGTCATGGCTGCAGCCTCCGTCGCTCGAATTCGAATCCCAGCAGGACTTCCAGCGCCTCGGCCGGGGTGCGGCCCCAGGCATAGAGCCCGTGGCCGGCCAGGAGATAGCCGGGGATGGCGGGGGCGCCGCCCAGGCGCGCCAGCACCTGCGGCCCCAGCACCGCCATGTCCTGAGAATTGGCGAAGATCGGGATGTCGAGCGCGACCTCATGGGTCTTCACGCCTGCCAGCGCCTTCTGCAGCTCGAAGCCCTGGATCCGCACCGCGCCCTTGGGCGCATCGACCAGCGACAGCAGCGTCGCCGCCGGGCTGTGCACGTGGTAGATCGCGCCGATCTCCGGGAACGCCCGGTACAAATCGACATGCAGCGGCGCCTCGGCCGAGGCGCGCGGATGCGCCGGGTCGGAAAGCGACACGGTGATGATGTCGTCGCGCGTCAGCCGCGCCTTGTCGGTGCCGGTGGCGGTGATGGCGATGCCGTCGGCGTCGATCCGGGCCGAGAAGTTGCCGCTGGTGGCGGGCACCCAGCCGCGGCCGCCGGCGAAGGCGGCGCCGTCGAGCACGGCCTGGATCGCCGCCTCCTGCTCCGCCGGCTTCTGCGGCAGGCGGGCGACGGGCGAGATGGGAAGGATGTCGGGTGTCGGGGCCATGATCGATCCGGGGCGAGGCGGCGGTCGTGTATTTCGCGATGCCGCTTGAGGAATTTTCGTTAAATCCCCCTTGCCGCAAGCGTCCAGACCTTATATGCGCGCCGACCGGTGTCAATTTCAATTTGAATAACATAATTTCGAGTTGAATGAACGGCCCTGAACTCGGGTCCGGCCGGTGCGGTTGACCTTCCATCTGCTGGAAGCCCCATCTCGCTGGGACGGAGCAGAGGGAGCAGGGAATGGCGCACGCCCACCACGACCATTCGGCGCATCACCATCACGGGGCCATGCCAACGGCGCCGGCCGGCACCATCTACACCTGCCCGATGCACCCGCAGATCCGGCAGCAGGGGCCGGGCACCTGCCCGATCTGCGGTATGGCGCTGGAGCCGGAGCGGGTGACGGCCGAGGCCGGCGCGAACCCGGAGCTCGCCGACATGCGGCGGCGCTTCTGGATCGGCCTCGCCCTGACCATCCCGGTCGTGCTGCTGGAGATGGGCGACCATTGGTTCGGCATCGGCCATGCGATCGGCGCCCGCACCGCGGTCTGGATCCAGCTGGTCCTGGCGACGCCGGTGGTGCTCTGGGCCGGCTGGCCGTTCCTGGTCCGCGGCTGGCAGTCGGTGGTCCGGCGCAGCCTCAACATGTTCACGCTGATCGCGCTTGGCACCGGCGCCGCCTGGCTCTACAGCCTGGTCGCGGCCCTCGTCCCCGGGGTGTTCCCGGGAGGTTTCCGCGGCATGGATGGCGCCGTGGCGGTCTATTTCGAGCCGGCGGCGGTGATCACCGTGCTGGTGCTGCTGGGCCAGGTGCTGGAGCTGCGGGCGCGCGAGCGCACCGGCGGCGCCATCCGCGCCCTGCTCGACCTGGCGCCCAAGCTGGCCCGCCGTGTGCGAGACAACGGATCGGACGAGGAGATCCCGCTCGAGCACGTCCATGTCGGCGACCGGCTGCGCGTCCGGCCCGGCGACAAGGTGCCGGTCGACGGGACGGTCGAGGAAGGCCGCAGTTCGGTCGACGAGAGCATGATCACCGGCGAGCCGATCCCGGTGGAGAAGGGTTCGGGCGACACCGTGATCGGCGGCACCATCAACGGCACCGGCGGCTTCGTGCTGCGGGCCCAGCGGGTGGGCAGCGAGACGGTGCTGGCCCGCATCGTCGAGATGGTCGGCCAGGCCCAGCGCAGCCGGGCGCCGATCCAGCGCCTGGCGGACCGGGTCTCCGGCTGGTTCGTACCGCTGGTGGTGGCGGTCGCGGTGCTGGCTTTCGCCGCCTGGGCGGCCTGGGGACCGTCGCCGGCTTTGGCCTACGGCCTGGTCGCCGCGGTCTCGGTCGTGATCATCGCCTGCCCCTGTGCCCTCGGCCTGGCCACGCCGATGTCGATCATGGTCGGGGTCGGCCGCGGCGCCCGGCTCGGCGTGCTGATCAAGGACGCCGAGGCCCTGGAGCGGTTCGAGACGGTCGACACGCTGGTGGTCGACAAGACCGGCACTCTGACCGAAGGCAAGCCGCGCCTGGTCCGGATCGTCCCGGCGCCGGGCCAGGACGAGGCCGGGCTGCTGCGCCTGGCCGCGGGGCTGGAGCGCGGCAGCGAGCATCCGTTGGCCGCCGCCATCCTGGCCGGCGCCGCCGAGCGCGGGCTGGAGGTGCCGGCGGCCGGGGAGTTCCGCTCGCTGACCGGCAAGGGTGTCGCCGCGCGGATCGAGGAACGGGAGGTCGCGCTCGGCAACGCCGCCCTGCTGGAAGAGCTCGGCGTCGCGGCCGGTCCGCTGGCGGACGAGGCGGAGGCGCTGCGGCGCGACGGCGCCACCGTCATGCATCTGGTCGTGGAGGGCGCGGTCGCCGGGCTGATCGCCGTGGCCGACCCGGTCAAGGAGACGACGCCGGCCGCCATCGCGGCGCTGCGCGCGGCCGGGCTGCGCGTCGTCATGCTGACGGGCGACAACCGGACCACGGCCGCGGCGGTGGCCGGCCGGCTCGGCATCGAGGAGGTCGAGGCCGAGGTGCTGCCGGAGGACAAGGGCGCGGTCATCCGCCGGCTGAAAGGCGAGGGCCGGGTGGTGGCCATGGCCGGCGACGGGGTGAACGACGCCCCGGCCCTGGCCGAGGCCGATGTCGGCATCGCCATGGGCACCGGCACCGACGTGGCGATCCAGAGCGCGCATGTCACCCTGGTGAAGGGCGACCTCGCCGCCATCGCCCGGGCGCGGTCGCTCAGCGCCGCGACCATGCGCAACATCCGCCAGAACCTGTTCTTCGCCTTCGTCTACAACGCGGTCGGCGTGCCGGTCGCGGCCGGGGTGCTGTTCCCGGCTCTCGGACTGCTGCTGAGCCCGGAGATCGCGGCCGCGGCCATGGCGCTCAGCTCCGTTTCGGTGATCGCCAACGCGCTGCGGCTGCGCGCGGTGCGGCTCGACGGCTGAGTTGGAGCGACAGCACCGGCGTGCAAGACCGGCCCGGCCCCGACCGGTAGCGTCCCGGCATGGACACCGCCGTCGCCGATCTGCCGGGGCTGTGGCGGCCGCTGGCGGCGCTGCTGCTGGCGTCCGCGATGGTGATGGGCAGCCCGGGCCCGTCGACGATCAGCCTCACCGCGGTCGGCGCCTCCTTCGGCATCCGCCGGTCGCTGCCCTATGCCGCGGGGCTGATCGCCGGGACGGTCGTGGTGCTGCTGGCGGTGGCGGCCGGGGTGGTGGCGCTCGTGACCTCGATCCCGCATGGCGCTCTCGCGCTCGGCCTGCTGTCCGCCGCCTACATCCTGTACCTGGCCTACAAGATCGCCACAGCCCCGCCGCTCGACGCCCGAAGCGGGGCGGTGGCCGCGCCCGGTTTCCTCGGCGGCTTTCTCCTCGCCGTCGCCAATCCCAAGGCCTATGTCGCGATCGCCGCGGTCTTCGCCGGCACGACCGTTGCCCGGGACCCGGGCCTGGACGCCGCGGTGAAGACGGCGCTGCTCGGCGGCATGATCGTGCTGATCCACCTGTGCTGGCTGCTGGCGGGCGTGTCGCTGTCCCGTTGGCTGCGTGATCCGGTCAGCGCACGCATCATCAACCTGGCCATGGCCGCCGCCTTGGTGGCGGTGACGGCGGCTGCCTTCGTCTAACGACGCGGGTCCAGCAGGTCCCGCAGCCCGTCGCCGAACAGGTTGAAGCCCAGCACCGAGAAAGTGATGGCGAGGCCGGGGAACAGCGACAGCCAGATGTTGACGCCCAGGAAGTTGCGGCCGTCGCTCATCATCGCGCCCCATTCCGGCGTCGGCGGCTGGGCGCCGAGGCCGAGGAAGCTGAGGCTGGCGGCCGTCAGCACCACGGTGCCGGCGGTCAGCGTCGCCTGCACGATGATCGGCCCCAGCGCGTTGCGCAGGATGTGCTGGAACAGGATGCGCCACAGCCCGGCGCCCAGCGCCCGCGCAGCCTCGGTATACTCCACCTGCTTCAGCCCCAGGGCCAGGTTGCGGGACAGGCGGCCATAGACCGGGATCGAGAAGATGGCGATGCCGATCATCAGGTTGACCAGGCTGGTGCCGAGAATGCTGACGATCAGGATCGACAGCACGATGCCCGGGAAGGCGAACAGGATGTCCATGAACCAGATGATCGCCTGGTCGACCCGCCCGCCCGAATAGCCGGCCAGCAGGCCGAGCGGCACGCCGACCGCCAGCGCGATGCCGACGCCCAGCACGATCTCCAGCAGCGACAGCCGGGCGCCGTAGACGATGCGGGAATAGAGGTCGCGGCCGTACTGGTCGGTGCCGAAGAAATGCTCGGCCGAGGGCGGCCGCAAGGCCATGGCCAGCGACTGCTGGGTCGGATCATGGGTGGCCAGCAGCGGCGCCAGCAGGCCGGCCAGCACCAGCAGCAGCACCATGGCGCCGCCGATCGTCAGGCTGCGGTGCCGGCGCAGGATGCGGCCCAGGCGCCTGGCCCGGGAAATCGGCGCTGGAAGATCGTCGCTGTCGGCGAGGCTGGTCATGGTCCTAGTCGAAGCGGATGCGGGGATTGATGGCGGCGATCAGCAGGTCGGCCAGGAAGTTCACCACCACCACCGAGGTCACGGTCAGCAGGGTGACGCCCTGGATGATCGGATAGTCGCGGTAGCGCACGGCGTCGACCAGCAGGCGGCCGATGCCGGGCCAGTTGAACACGGATTCGGTGACCACCGCGCCGCCCAGCAGGCCGCCGAAATTCAGCCCGACGATGGTGACGATCGGGATCAGCGCGTTGCGCAGCGCGTGCTTGCGGTAGATCACCCGCGGCCCCAGCCCCTTGGCGCGGGCGGTGCGGATGTAGTCCTGGCCGATCACCTCCAGCATGCTCGACCGGGTCATCCGCGCGATCAGCGCGGCCGGCAGCAGGCCGAGGGCGACGGCCGGCATGACGTAGTTCAGCCAGCCGCCGGCGCCCAGCAGCGGCAGCCAGCGCAGCTGCACCGCGAACAGGTTCATCATCATCAGCGCCAGCCAGAAATTGGCCACCGAGGCGCCGCCGATCGCCGCGATCATCACCGCCTGGTCGGGCCAGGCGTTGCGGTAGACCGCGGCCAGCATCCCCGCGGCCACCCCGATCAGGATGGCGGCGGCGTAGCTGACCACGGCCAGCGACAGGGTGTAGGGGAAGCGCTCGCCGACCTCGTCGATCACCGGCTTCTTCGACTTGATCGACTCGCCGAAATCGCCCTGCGCGGCGCGGCTCAGGAACAGCCCGTATTGCAGCAGGAAGGGTTGGTCGAGGCCCAGCCGGGTGCGCATGCCGTCGACCGCGTCCTGCGTCGCCTGCGGTCCGGCCATGATCCGCGCCGGGTCGCCCGGCAGCATTCGCACCGCGCCGAAGATCAGGAACGACACGCCGAGCAGGATCAGCGGCAGCGCGATCAGCTTGCGGGTCAGGTAGGCCTTCATCGTGCGACCGCGTTGGAAGGCAAAAGCAAATGAGTCCCCCCTCCCCTAGCCCCCTCCCGCAAGGGGAGGGAGGACTCGAAGGGAGCGAGGGAGGGGGGCAGCTTCATCCTTTGACTCAAGCCTTCGTCGCCCGCTCCGGGACGATCGCGCCGCCGGGCTGCAGCCAGACGCCCTTGACCTCGGCACGGGCGGCGGCGAGGTCGTTCGGGTAGTACAGCAGCACATGCGCCGCATCCTGGACGATGAGGCGCTGCGCCTTGGCGTAGAGCGTCTTGCGCTCGGAATCGTCGGTCGACGATCCGGCCTTGTCGAGCAGGCCGTCCAGTTCGGTATTGCTGTAGAAGCCGAGATTGGCGCTCTTCGGCGACCAGCTGTCGGTGTGGTACAGCGGCTTCAGCTGCAGGTCGGCGTCGAAGGTGCCGGTCGACCAGGAGGCGATGACCGCGTGCACGCCCTGCGCCGCCTTCTCCTCCGGCGTGCCGAAAGCGGCGGCGGTCCACACCCCGCTCTCCATCCGCTGGATGTTCAGCGTGATCCCAGCCTGGGCCCACATGCCCTGCAGGATCTCGGCGATGTTCGCCTCCGGCTCCTGCACCGCGACGTTGATGGTGATGCCGTCGGAATGGCCGGCCTCGGCCAGCAGCGCCTTGGCCTTGGCGACGTCGAGGCCATAGCCCTCGACCGTCGGGTCATAGCCGAACACGGCCGGCGACAGCGGCGAGGTCGCCGGCAGGCCGAAGCCGTACAGCAGGTTGCTGACCAGCCCGGCCCGGTCGGTGGCCAGGTTCAGCGCTTGGCGGACGCGAACGTCGTCCAAGGGCGCCAGCTTGACGTTCAGCGACACCCAGAACACCGAGGTCGGGTTGCCCTGGAGCAGAGTCAGCTCCGGGTTCGCCTTGATCGGCGCGGCGAAGACCGGCGGCAGCGGCACGACGACATCGGCGTCGCCGGTCTGCACCGCCATGTTCATGACCGCGGCTTCCTGGGTCCAGATCCACTTCAGGGTCTTGGTCGGCGCCTTCTCGCCCCAGTAGTCGGCATTGGCCTCTTCCAGCACGTACTCGCCCGACTTGTACTCGGCCAGCCTGTACGGCCCGGTACCGACCGCGGCGCGGCCCAGCGTCCCGGCCTTGTCGGCCTTCGGGCTGACGATCGAGGCCGAGGCCACGGCCATCAGCTTGAGGAAGGCGGGGTAGGGACGCTTCAGGGTGAAGCGGATGGTTTCGGCGCCGGTCGCCTTGACCTCGGCCAGGATGGCGCGGAAGCGACCGCTGGCGGCCAGGCCGCGCTTCTCGTCCATGTGCCGGGCGAAGCTGGCGATCACGGCATCGGCGTTGCAGGGTTCGCC
Source organism: Inquilinus sp. NPDC058860 (assembly GCF_042743185.1). NCBI lineage: Bacteria > Pseudomonadati > Pseudomonadota > Alphaproteobacteria > Rhodospirillales > Rhodospirillaceae > Inquilinus > Inquilinus sp. NPDC058860. Next base: position 10,993 of record NZ_JBHYMS010000040.1, read on the forward strand.
GTCGTGGAACTTGACGCCCTGGCGGAGGGTGAAGGTCCAGACCGTGCCGGTCGCGTCGCCTTCCCACTTGGTCGCCAGGACGGGCACCAGCTCCATCTTGTCGTTGTAGCCGGTCAGGCCCTCATACATCGGCTCCAGCAGCGCCGAGGTGTAGGTCGCGGTCTGGTCCGCCGGATCCATGCTGCGCGGCGCCTCGCTCTGCAGGATCACGATCTGCGAGGCGTCGGCGGCGAAGGCGCCGCGGCCGCGCAGCAGCGCCAGGACGCCGAGCGACCCACCCAGGGCCAGCGCGCCGCGCCGGTCGATCATAAGGGTCATGTCCGTCTCCCATTGGTGGAATCGATCCGGATGTCCCGGTGACTTTGTTAGATAAGTGAAGCCTTCGGCTTGATTAAATTAAATTTCTAAACTAACTGTCAAGTCGAACTCACCGGACGCCGAGGCAGATGGCCAACCCGTCGAAACGCTCCCTGCTCGAAGCCGTGGCCGACCACGGACCGCTCAGCCGGTCCGAGCTCGCGCTCCGCACCGGGCTCAGCAAGGCGGCGATCACGGGGCTGAGCCGGGAGCTGATCCGGGACGGGGCGCTGGAGGAGAGCGAGACGACGCCGTCGCGCCAGGGCCGGCCGTCGATCCTGCTGCGGCTGAACCCGACCCATGGCTACTTCATCGGCGCCTCGATCGTGGAGGAGCCGGTGACGCTGGTGCTGACCGACTTCCATGGCGCGGTGCTGGGCCAGTGCACGGCCCCCTGGTCGAACGACCCGCAGGCGATCGCCGGCACCATCCGCGACTCGATCCCGCATCTCCTGGATGGGGCCGGCATCCCGGCCGACCGGCTGCGCGGCATCGGTGTCGCCCTGTCCGGCCTGGTCAACCACGACCAGGACCGCTGCCTGCACTCCGCCAATCTCGGGTGGATCGACCTGCCGGTGGCGGCAGTGGTGGAGCAGGCGACTGGCGTGCCGGCTTTCCTGGAGAACGACGCCAACGCCGTCGCCACCGGCGAGCGGCTGTACGGGCTGGCGCGCGACTACCGCACCTTCGCCACCGTCACCTTCGGCGACAGCATCGGCTGCGCCCACTATGTCGACGGCGCGCTCTATCGCGGCCATGGCGGCGGCGCCGGCGAGATCGCGCATTGCACGATCGAACCCGGCGGCCTGCCGTGCCGCTGCGGCAAGCGTGGCTGCCTCGACACCGTGGCGCCGCGCCAGGCGATCCTGGCCCAGGCGCGCGGCCTCGGCGTCTCGACGATGGCAGAGGTCGAGGCGCTGGCGGCGCAGGGCCATGCCGACGCCATCGCCATCCTGCACCGGGCCGGCGCGGCCCTGGGCTTGGCCATCGCCCATGTGATCCAGGTCAACGACCCGGAATTCGTGCTGATCGTCGATGTCGAAGGCGCGATGGGCCCGCTGTTCCGCACCGTCACCCGGCAGGCGATCGAGGCCAATGTCCTGCCGCGCCTCGCCGCCTCGACCACCATCCGCTTCCACCACGCGACCCGCGCCCTGTGGGCCCGCGGCGCCGCCAGCATCGCCGCCCACCGCTTCCTGACCCGCGCCGAAGAAGGCTGAAGACATGGCATCTCCCCCGCGCGTCGCCCCCCTTCGCATCGCGGTGGGCGGCATCCACACCGAATGCAGCACCTACAGCCCGGTCCTGGCGACCGAGGCGGATTTCCGGGTGGTGCGCGGTGACGCCCTGCTCGCCGACCCGTCCTTCGCGATGCTGCGCGACTACGACGCCGCCTTCCTGCCGACCCTGCACGCCCGGGCCATTCCCGGCGGCCCGGTCGCCCGCGCCACCTATGAATCGTTCAAGGCCGAGTTCCTCGACCGGCTGAAGGCGCTCGGCCCGATCGACGGCCTGTACCTCGCCATGCACGGCGCCATGAATGTCGAGGGCATGGAGGATGCGGAGGGCGACTGGATCACCGCCGCCCGCGCCGCGGTGGGGCCGGACTGCCCGATCACCGCCAGCTACGACCTGCACGGCAATGTCAGCCAGCGCATCATCGACGCGCTCGACATGTTCTCGACCTACCGCACCGCGCCCCACATCGACGTGGAGGAGACCAAGCGCCGCGCCTGCAGCATGCTGATGCGCCGCCTGACCGAGGGCGTGCGCCCGCTGCTGCTGTGGGTCCCGGTGCCGGTGCTGTGGCCGGGCGAGCGCACCAGCACGGTGGACGAGCCGGCGAAGTCGCTCTACGCGCAGCTGCCCGTGGTGGACGCCGTCGACGGCATCCTCGATGCCTCGATGATGGTCGGCTATGTCTGGGCCGACGAGCCGCGGGCGACTGCCGCGATCATCATGACCGGCACCGACCCGGCGGCGATGGAGCGCGAGGGCACGCGCCTGGCCCAGGCCTATTGGGATGCGCGCGACGACTTCGTCTTCGGCAGCCGCACCGGCACGGTGGATGAGTGCGTCGGCTGGGCCGTCGGCTCGGCGACCCGGCCGGTGATCCTGGCCGATTCCGGCGACAACCCGACCGGCGGCGGCGTCGGCGACCGGGCCGACCTGCTGCGGGCGCTGCTGGCGCGGGACGCGCGGGACGTGCTGATCGCCGGCATCGCCGACCGCCCGGCCACCGAGTCCTGCTTCGCTGCGGGGGTCGGTGCCCGGCTGCGCCTGAGCATCGGCGCGACCCTCGATACCAAGGGCAGCACGCCTGTCGAGGCGGAGGCTGAAGTGCTGGTCCTCGACGCCGGTGACAATCCCGCCGACCGGCAGGCGCTGGTCCGCATCGGCGGCATCCGGGTGGTGCTGACCGCTCGCCGCCGGCCGTTCCACAATATCGCCGACTTCACCCGCCTGGGCGTGCATCCGGCCGAGGTGGCGATCCTGGTGGTCAAGTCCGGCTACCTGTCGCCGGAGCTGGCGCCGATCGCCAACCCGAATCTGATGGCGCTGTCGCCCGGCGTGGTCGACCAGGATGTCGAGCACCTGCCGCGCCACCGCACCACCCGCCCGACCTTCCCCTTCGACCGCGACTTCGACTGGCGCCCCCGCCCCGTCTGGTCCGCCCGCTCCCTCAAGGCCCTCGGCCAGTGAATCCCGCAGCGAAAGACCCGTCCATGACCACCCCCCTGATCGAGATCTGCGTTGAAGGCCTGGACGGGTTTCTGGCGGCCCAGGAGGGCGAGGCCGACCGGGTCGAGCTCTGCGCCAGCCTGATCGAGGGCGGGCTGACCCCCAGCATCGGCACCATCCTGGAGGTGAAGGCCCGCGCCCGCATCCCGTTCCACGTCATCATCCGGCCGCGCGGCGGCGACTTCCTGTACAGCGACACCGAATTCGCCAGCATGCTGGCCGATGTGAAGGCGCTGCGGGAGCTCGGCGTGCCCGGCATCGTCGTCGGCTGCCTGACCCCGGACGGCCGGATCGACGAAGACCGGACGGCGCAGCTGGTGCGCGCGGCGCGGCCGATGAAGGTCACCTGCCACCGCGCCTTCGACATGACCCGCGATCCGGAAGAGGCGCTGGAGGCGCTGATCCGCTGCGGCGTCGACCGGGTGCTGACCTCGGGCCAGCGGCCGGACGCCATGGCCGGCCTTGCCATCCTGAAGCGGGCGGTCGAGCAGGCCGGCGACCGCATCGTCATCATGGGCTGCGGCGACCTGGACGAGGCCAACATCGCCGAGATCCGGCGCGCCACCGGCTTGACGGAGCTGCATTTCGCGGCGCCGCGCAGCGAGCCGAGCGGCATGGTCTACCGCAACCCGGAGATCGGCATGGGCGGCACCGAGCTGGAGCGCGAATACACCAACACCGTCACCGATCCGGAGCGGGTGCGCGCCACCATCCGCGCCGCGCGCGCCTGATGGCGGCGACCGGGCCAGACGCCGACACGATCCTGTCGGTGACCGACCTCAGGACCTGGTTCGACACCGAGGACGGGCCGATCCGCTCGGTCGACGGGGTGACCTTCCACATCCGCCGCGGCGAGACCCTGGCGCTGGTCGGCGAATCCGGCTCGGGCAAGAGCGTCACCAGCCTGTCGCTGATGCGGCTGATCCCGACCCCGCCCGGCCGCATCGCCGGCGGCGAGATGCTGTTCACCGACGGCCAGGGCCGCCGGCACGACCTTACCCGCCTGTCGGAAGCCGAGATGCGCCGCATCCGCGGCAACGACATCGCCATGGTGTTCCAGGAGCCGATGACGTCGCTGAACCCGGTCTACCCGGTCGGCGACCAGATCGCCGAGGCGGTGGCGCTGCACCAGGGCCTGGGCCGGCGCGCGGCGATGGACACCGCGGCGCAGATGCTGGAGCTGGTCGGCATCCCCGCCGCCCGCCGGCGCCTCAAGGACTATCCGCACCAGATGTCGGGCGGCATGCGCCAGCGGGTGATGATCGCCATGGCGCTGTGCTGCCGCCCGGCGCTGCTGATCGCCGATGAGCCGACCACGGCGCTCGACGTCACCATCCAGGCCCAGATCCTGGATCTGATGCGCCGGCTGCAGGCCGAGATCGGCATGTCGATCCTGTTCATCACTCACAATCTCGGCGTGGTGGCCGAGATGGCCGACCGCGTCGCCGTGATGTATGGCGGAAGGGTGGTCGAGGAGGCCGGCGTGGTCGAGATCTTCAAGTCGCCGCGCCACCCCTACACCATCGGCCTCCTGAACAGCGTGCCGCACACCGACTACGCGGCGCTGGATCGCGGCGAGGCGCGGCGGCTGGAGGCGATCCCCGGCAACGTGCCGAGCCCGCGCAAGCTGCCGCCCGGCTGCACCTTCGCGCCGCGCTGCCGCCACGCGGTCGAGGCCTGCGCCGCCGCCGTGCCGCCGCTGGCCGACACCGGCGGCGGGCACATGTCGCGCTGCCTCCGCTGGAGCGAGCTGGCATGAGCGCCGTCGTGGCTGATCGCCTCAGCACCATCGCCCTGCCGACGCCGGGCGAGACGCTGCTCGAGGTCGACGGGCTGCGCACCTGGTTCCCGGTCGGCGGCGGGCTGTTCGGCGGCAAGAGCCAGCATGTCCGCGCGGTCGAGGATGTGTCCTTCAGCCTGAGGCGGGGCGAGGTGGTCGGGCTGGTCGGCGAATCCGGCTCGGGCAAGACCACGGTCGGCCGGTCGATCCTGCGCCTGGCCGAGCCGACGGCGGGGGCGGTGCGCTTCGCCGGCACCGACATCCTCAAGCTCTCACGCGCGGCCTTCCAGGCCTATCGGCGCGAGATGCAGATCGTCTTCCAGGACCCCTATGCCAGCCTGAATCCGCGGATGACCGTGGGCGAGATCGTCGGCGAGGCGCTGACCATCCACGGCCTGTCCCGCGGCCGGCAACGGCCGGAGCGGATCGCCGAACTGCTGCGCCGGGTGGGCCTGCGGCCGGACGCGATCGCCCGCTACCCGCACGAATTCTCCGGCGGCCAGCGCCAGCGCATCGGCATCGCCCGGGCGCTCGCGGTCGAGCCCAGCTTCATCGTGGCGGACGAGCCGGTCTCGGCCCTCGACGTCTCGATCCAGGCCCAGGTGGTGAACCTTATCCAGGACCTGCAGCGCGACCTGGGCCTGACCATGCTGTTCATCGCCCACGACCTGTCGGTGGTCGAGTATCTCTGCGACCGCGTGATCGTGATGTATCTCGGACGGATCATGGAATCGGCGCCGGCCCGGTCGCTCTACACCGCGCCGCGCCACCCCTACACAAGGGCGCTGCTCTCCGCCGCGCCGGTACCGGACCCGACGGTGCGGCGCGAACGCATCCTGCTGCAGGGCGACATCCCCAGCCCGATCAGCCCGCCCGGCGGCTGCGTCTTCCGCACCCGCTGCCCGCATGCTCTGCCGGACTGCGCGACTGCGGTGCCGCCGCTGCGCGAGGTCGCGCCGGGACACGTCAAGGCCTGCATCCGGGACGATCTGTAGCCCGCGCCATTTGAACACGGTCCGCACCGTACTAGATTCGCCTCAGCGAAGCGGCGAAAGGGCGGTTGATGAACCGCAACACGGCGGAGCGTTGGGGTCGGGTCAGCATTGCCCTGCACTGGACGATCGCGGCCCTGATCCTGCTGGTGCAGGTTCCGGCCGGCCTGACGATGAACCGGGTCGGGCCGGGTCTGCTGCAGAACATCCTCTACGACACGCACAAGATGACCGGGCTGACCATGTTCGCGCTGGCGGTCGTCCGGCTTCTCTGGCGCTGGGCCAATCCGGTCCCCGTGCTGCCCGCGGACCTGCCGCCCTGGCAGGCCGCGGTGGCGCGCCTGACGCATGGGCTGCTGTACCTGCTGATCCTGGCGATGCCGGTCAGCGGCTTCCTCTACACGGCCATGGACGGGTTTCCGGTGCCGCTGTTCTACCTGGCCAATCTCGCGGAGCTGGTGCCGGTGAACAAGCCGGCCGCGGCGGTGGCCAAGGCGGTGCACCTCAACCTGATCTGGGTCCTGCTCGCCGTCGTCGTGCTGCATGTCGCCGCGGCGCTGCACCACCACCTGGTCCGCCGCGACGGAATCCTGCGGCGCATGCTGTCCTCGAAGGCGCGCCTGCCGGCCGGCGAGGCGCGATCCTGAACGGCCGTCGTCCTCTCCGTCTCGCCACCTGGATGTGCCTCCTGGGCGTTGGGGCGGCCCTGGCCGCCGCAGCCGCAGCCCTGGCTGGGGCCAGCCCGGTCGCCGTGCCCTTCCTGGTCGCGACGGTCCTGGCCTATGCCGGCGTCTCGGCCGTGATCGTCCTGACGATCGAAGGCCGGCACCCCCATCCGCGGTTCGGCGCGGCCAATCTGACGACGCTGATGCGACTGGGCATCGCGGCGATCTTCGCCGGCGTCGTCGTGGAAGGGCTGCTCGACCGCAGCCGGATCTCGGCCGGTGTCGCCTGGACCTGTGCCGCCCTGCTGCTGGTCGCGCTGGTGCTGGATGGGGTCGACGGCCTGCTGGCCCGCCGGCAGGCCCTGGCGTCGCGGTTCGGGGCGCGGTTCGACATGGAGGTCGACGCGCTGACGATCCTGCTCCTCTCGATCCTGGCGATCCTGCTGGGAAAGGCGGGCGGCTGGGTCGCGCTGATCGGCCTGATGCGCTACGCCTTCGTGGCCGCGGCCCTCATCCGGCCGGCCCTGGCCGCGCCGCTGCCGCCGTCGCTGCGCCGGAAGGCCGTCTGCGTCGTCCAATACGCCGCGCTGCTGGTCATGCTGCTGCCGATTGCGCACCCCCCGGCGACGACAGCCGTCGCAGCGGTCGCGCTCGCGGCCCTGGCCTGGTCCTTCGCCGTCGACATCGGATGGCTATTGCGGCGCGGCGTGCGGCCGGCGACCTGATCAGAGGGTCGCCAGAAGATCCACATGCCCGACCAGACAGCGCCCGTCCGCCGCCCGGGCTTGGCGGAAGGCCAGCCAGTCTTCGACCTCCGCCCTGGCGATGCCGCCCCATCCGGCGGCCACTTCGGCAATCCCGGGCAGGAGCGCGGCGACCAGTTCGGCGTCGCCCGGGCCGAGGCGCCACGGGCTCTCTTCGACCCGGACCCTGAAGCCCTGGGACTGCAAGGCCGCGGCCAGGGCCTTCGCCCCATCGGGACCCAGCGCCGGACCGAACCCTTTGTCGGTCCGCTGGTGGGCGTTCAGGGCCGCGACCATCGCCCCGTCGCCGGGATGCGCCGGATCGAAGGACAGCCGCCCGTCATAGGACAGCGTGGCATAGAGCGGGCATCGGTGGGCCGCCAGCGCATCCGCCAGGCGCTCGATCCACGCCTCGGACACCAGATCCAGCAGCGCCGACGCGGTGACCAGCGAGGCCCCCTCGACCGGCGGGTCCTCGCGGGCCAGCTCGCAAAGGGTCGTCTCACCGCCGGTTCTCCGTCCGCCCTCGCGCAGCACCGCCGCGTCATGATCGACCAGCCGCCAACGGACGGAGGGGAAGAGATGGGGCTGCAGCGCCCGGACCGTCGATCCGGTGCCGCAGCCCAGATCGACGATCAGCCCGCCGGCCCCGACGAGGGCCGCGGCGGCGCTGCGCAGTGCGGGGTTTCGGGCGGCGTGGTCCGCAGGCTCGCGCAGGTCGAGCCAGGCGATCGGGAAGGACAAGGGGCGGCGGCCCTCGCCGTGCTCAGCCCCCGCTCTGGCTCCACGGCCCATGATGCTGGCCCTCGGCGTCGATGCGGCCGAAGCCGTGGGCGCCGAAGAAGTCGCGCTGGCCCTGGGTCAGGTCGGCGGTCGAGCGCGGCTGGCGCAGCGCCAGCCAGCGCGAGGTCGCGGCCGACAGGGCCGGCACCGCATGGCCGTGGCGGAAGGCCTCGGCCACCACCTCCGGCAGCGCACCGGCGGCGCCCTCGAACAGCGGCGTCAGGCCCGGGGCCAGCACCAGGGATTCGATGTCCGGCGTCTGGTCGTAGGCCGAGGCGATGCGGTCCAAGAGGGTCGAGCGGATGATGCAGCCGGCGCGCCAGATCCGGGCGACCTCGGCCAGCGGCAGCTTCCAGCCATATTCGCGCGAGGCCGCCGACATGATGGCGAAGCCCTCGGTGTAGGCCAGGATCTTGCCGGCCAAGAGGGCCTTCTCCAGCAGGTCGATCGCCGCCTCGCGGCTGCCGCCCAGCGTCAGCTTCTGCGCCGCGCCCGGAAAGCGCTCCGACAGGGTCTTGCGCAGGGCGCGCTCGGCCGAGACGCCGCGCGCCTCCACAGCCGCGGTGATCGAGGAGGCGGGGGCGCCGAGCGCCAGCGCCTCGATCGCCGACCAGCGGCCGGTGCCCTTCTGGCCGGCGCTGTCGACGATGACGTCGACCAGCGGCTTGCCGGTCTTGGGATCGGTGGTCTTCAGCACCGTGGCGGTGATGTCAACGAGGTAGGAGGACAGCGGGCCCTTCGACCAGCGCCCGAACACGTCGCCGATCTCGGCCGGGGTCAGGCCCAGGCCGCGGCGCAGCAGGCCGTAGACCTCGCCGATCATCTGCATGTCGGCATATTCGATGCCGTTGTGGATGGTCTTGACGAAATGGCCGGCGCCGTCGGTGCCCAGCAAGGCGCAGCACGGCGTGCCCTCGAACTTGGCGGCGATGGCGTCGAAGATCTTCTCGACCCGGCCGTAGACCTCGGGCTTGCCGCCGACCATGATCGACGGGCCGTGGCGCGCCCCTTCCTCGCCGCCCGACACGCCGACGCCGAGATAGGCGAGGCCCGCCTTGTCCATGGCGCTCTCGCGCCGCACCGTGTCGTGGAAATTGGCGTTGCCGGCGTCGATCAGGGCGTCGCCCTTGTCCAGCAGCGGCTGCAGCCGGGCGGCGGTCTCGTCGACGGCGGCGCCGGCCTGCACCATCAGCAGGATGGCGCGGGGTTTACGCACCGCCGCCACCAGCTCCTCCGGCGTATGACAGGGGACCAGGCGGTCGGCCAGCGGGCCGGCCAGGGCCATCGCCTCGTCGGTCCTCTCGGTGCTGCGGTTGTAGAGCGCGACCCGGAAGCCCTTCTCCGCCATGTTGAAGGCGAGGTTCCGGCCCATGACGGCCAAGCCGACGACTGCGATATCCGCGCCGCTCATCTGATGCCTCTTCTCTGTCCGCTGATGACCAGACGGCCGATCGATGAGGCTATCGATAGTAGCCGATGACGTGCTTGTCCATGCCGGCGGCTAGGTTGTCAGACAAGATGCCGGCGCAGCGCCGTGACCACGTCGTCGCGGGCCTCGCGGGCGCGGGACAGCAGGCGGGTCTGGGCCAGGAAGCCGTGCGGCATGTCGGGATAGACCTTGAGGCTGTGCGGCGCGTCGATCCGGGTCAGCCGCTGGTCCAGGGCGAGCGTGTCGTCGAGCAGCGGGTCCAGCGCGGCGGCGAGCAGCAGCAGCGGCGGCAGCCCGCCGAGATCGGCGGTCAGCGGCGCCGCCTGGGGATCGTTGCGCAGCGCCGGGTCGGGCAGGTACTGGGCCCAGAACCAGTCCAGCTTGGCGGTCGACAGGCCATAGCGGCCGTCGCCGAAATCGCGGTGCGACGGCGTGCCGTGGTCGGCCGACAGCATGCCGTAGACGATCGCGCCGAAGCGCGGCAGCGGCTCGCCCAGGTCGCGCAGCCGCAGCAGCGTGGCCAGCGCCAAGTTGCCGCCGGCGGAATCGCCGCCGATGCCGATCCGCCCGGCATCGATGCCCAGCGCCGCCGCGTTGGCGCGCAGCCAGCGCAACACGCCGACCGTCTGGTCGCGTGCGGTCGGGAACTTGTGCTCGGGCGCCAGGGCGTAGTCGAGGCCGACCACCACCACCCGGGCGTCGCGCGCCACCTCGCGTTTCCAGCGGTCCAGCGAGTCGATGCCGCCCAGGGCGAAGCCGCCGCCATGGGCGTGCAGATAGGCCGGCAGCGGCCCGGCTGCGTTGTCCGGATAGTACAGCCGCACCCGCACCGGCACCGGCAGGTCGAGGACATGCTCCTCGACCCGGGCCAGCGGCGGGGCGTCCTGGTTCAGGAAGGCCTGCAGGGTCAGGGCGTGGCCGCGGGCCACCACCACCGGCGTCGCCAGCACATCGGCCTGGACGATGCCGCTCTCGCGCAGCAGCGCCTGGGCGGCGATGAATTCGGGGGCGAGGCCCGGCGGGGTCAGGGCATCCGGCATGTCGTGACCTCGATCGTCAGCGGGGCAGGGGGCGCCGGACGAAGGCCCGGACCCGATCCAGCAGGCGTGGCCCGGCCGGCCGCGTCCGGCGCGGCGGCTCGGCTCGCTCTTCGGGCCCTTCGGGCAACCTGCTCTCCAGCGTGTGGATCAGCCAACCGATCGTGTCCATGGGCCCTCCGCTCCGAAAGAGGTCAGAAATTCTCGACCCAGGGCCGCAGCTCGATCTCCCAGCTCCAGGCGCTGCGCGGCTGGCGCAGCAGGTCGAGATAGCTCTGGGCGATGGCGTCGGGGTCGAGAGTGCTGTCCGGCTTGGCGGGCGGGTCCTCGCGCCCGGCCTCGCGGATCTGGCCGTCGATCACGACATGGGCGACATGGATGCCCTGCGGCGCCAGCTCCCGCGCCATGCTCTGGGCCAGGCCGCGCAGCGCGAACTTGCCCATGGCGAAGGGGGCGGAGCGGGCATAGCCCTTGACGCTGGCCGAGGCGCCGGTGAACAGGATGGCGCCGCGGCCCTTCGCCAGCATCCGCCGGGCCGCCTGCTGCCCGACCAGGAAGCCGCCGAAGGCCGACACCGCCAGCACCCGCTGCACCTCGGCCGGGTTCAAATCGGCCAGAGGGCCGCGCAGCCGGGCGCTGGCGTTGTAGACCACCACGTCCGGATCGCCGCCGAAGCGCTGCTGCACCGCGTCGAACAGCCCGGCCACCGCCTGGGCGTCCGACGCGTCGGCGGCGAAGGCAGCGGCGCCGGTCTCCTCCAGCAGCGGCTTCAGCTTGTCGGTATTGCGCGCGGCGACGGCGACGCGCATGCCCTGGCGGCTCAGCAGCCGGGTCAGCGAGGCGCTGAGCCCGCTGCCGGTGCCGACGATCAGGGCGGTCTTGTAGCTCTCGCGGCTCATGGCTGTCCTCAGGACCGGGTTGGCTGCGCCGGGTGCGCCCCTGTCCTATCATGTCGTCGGCAGGTTCCCCAGCCGCAAGGCGTGCGTCAGCCCGGCCGGCGGATCGCGCCATAGGCGCCGCGCCAGTACAGCAGCGGATCGGTGCCGGGTGCGCCCCGGGCGTCGCCGGCTCCGTGCAGCGCCTGCACCCGGCCGATCAGGATATCGTGGGAGTGGCGCTGGATCCGTTCCTCCAGCGTGCAGTCGAAGGCGACCAGCGCATCGGCCAGGATCGGCGCGCCGCTGGCCAGCCGGATCCAGCGGGCGCCGGCGAAGCGCGCCTCGCCCTTCTCGCCGTTGCGGCCGGCGAAGCGGTCGGCGATCGGCTGCTGCGACGCCGCCAGCACGTTGATGCCGAAATGCGCGTGCCGCACCAAAAGCGGCCAGGCCGAGGCCGAGCGGTTGACGCAGACCAGAACGGTCGGCGGGTCGGCCGACAGCGACACCACCGAGGTCGCGGTCAGGCCGTTGCGCTCCGCCCCCAGCCCGGCGGTGACGATGCTGACCGCCCCGGCCAGGTGGCGCATGGCGCCGCGGAAGGCGTCGTTGGTCACCGGCGGCCGCGGCTCCTCCAGCGGCTCCAGGCCGGCGGCGGCGAAGGCGAGAAGGCTGTCGAGGCTCATTTCTTCGCCAGCTCCGCCAGCACCGGGTCGTTGAACGAGCGGTCGAGCACGGTGCCTGCGTCCAGCTGGGTCTGGATCAGCCCGGCGCGGAGATAGAGGTCGATGGTCTTCTGCTCGTCCGCCACCACGGCGCCGTCGATCGCCACCGGCCGCACGGCCTGGCGCGACAGGTACTGCAGCGCCACCTCCTGCGGCAGGCCGACCAGCTTGCTCCAGATCTCGGCATAGGCCGGATAGTTGCTGGTGCCCCAGTTGCGGGCCTTCGCCAGCCGGCCGACGAAATCCTGCAGCGCCGCGCGCTTGGCCTCGATCGCATCCGGCCGGGCGACCAGGAAGCTCAGGCCCGGCGTGATGCCGATGCCGGTGACGACGCGACGGGCGCCCTCCTGCAGCTCCAACTGCGAGGTATAGGGCTCCCAGGTCGACCAGCCGTCGATGGCGCCGCTTGACAGGGCGGCCTTGGCCTCGGCCGGCAGCAGGAAGACGATGGTGACCGCGTCCGGCTGCAGCCCGGCCTGCTCCAGCGCCGCCAGGATCAGCTGGTGGCCGATCGAGCCGCGGCCGGTGCCGACGGTCTTGCCGACCAGGTCCTGCAGGCCCTGCACCGGCGAGTCCTTGGGCACGACGATGGCCAGGCCGTCCTGCTTCGACCGGATCGCCGCGATCGCCTTCACCGGCACCCCCGCGGCGGCGGCGAAGGTGAAGGGCGCGTCGCCGACGCTGCCGGCATCGATGGCGTCGGCGTTCAGCGCCTCCAGCAGCGGGGCTGCGGCCGGGAACTCGCTCCATTCGACCCGATAGGGCAGGTCGGACAGCACGCCGGCCGCCTCCATCACCGACCGGGCGTTGCCCTTCTGGTCGCCGACCCGCAGCACGGTCTCGGCGCTGGCCGCGCCGGTGACCGCCAGGGCCAGGGCGAGCCCGGCCAGGATGCTCTTCATCATGGAGCCTCGTCTCACTCGGCCGCCGTCGCATTGGCCCGGGCACGCTCGGCGACCAGCTTGCGGGTCAGCGGGATCAGCTCGCGGCCATAGTCGATGGCGTCGTCCAGCGGGTCGAAGCCGCGGATCAGGAAGGTGGTGACGCCGAGGTCGTAATAGTCCAGCAGCGCGTCGGCCACCTGCTCCGGCGTGCCGACCAGGGCGGTCGAGTTGCCCTTGGCGCCGGTCAGGGCGGCGATGCCGGTCCACAGCCGCTTGTCCAGCCGCGGGCCCTGTGCGGCCGCGGCCAGCAGGCGTTGCGACCCGGAATTGGCGGGCTCGGCGGTGCGTTTGTAGCCGGTCTTGTCCTGCACCGCGCGCGCCTGCTCCAGGATCGCATCGGCGCGGGCCCAGGCCTTTTCCTCGGTCTCGGCCAGGATCGGCCGCAGCGACAGGCTGAAGCGCGGCTGCCGCCCGTGCTTCGCCGCCGCGGCCCGCACCCGTCCGGTCAGCTCGCGCACCTGGGCGTGGGTCTCGCCCCACAGCGCATAGATGTCGGCATGCCGGCCGGCCACCGCGATGGCGGCGTCCGAGGCGCCGCCGAAATAGACCGGGATGTGCGGCGGCCGCACCGACTTGACGGTCGAGAAGCCGCGCTCGAAGCGGTAATGCGGGCCCTCATGGTCGAAGGGCGTGTCGCTGGTCCAGATCCTGCGCAGGATGCCGAGATACTCGTCGGTGCGGGCGTAGCGCTCGTCCTTGGTCAGGAAGTCGCCGTCCTGGCGCAGCTCGGCGTCGTCGCCGCCGGTGATGATGTGCACGGCGACGCGGCCGCCGGTCAGCTGGTCCAGCGTCGCGAACTGCCGCGCCGCCAGCGTCGGGGCGGTGAAGCCGGGCCGGTGGGCGATCATCACGCCCAGCGTCTCGGTCACCGACGCGGCATGGCCGGCGATCAGGATGCTTTCCGGCGAGGTCGAGTGAAAGGCGACCAGGGCGCGGTCGAAGCCGGCGGCCTCGTGCGCCCGGGCGACGGTCTCGATATAGGGCACGTCGATCACCGGCCCGCTGGCGGGGCGGGTCTCGGAGAAGTCGCGGGTGCCGATGTAACCGATGAATTCGACGCTCATGGCGAAATCCTCGAAGCGATGTCAAAGACCCAGGGCGAGGCGCCCCGCGGCGAGGCGAATGGAGTCGTCCTGCGGCGTGTGGATGCGGGCGCACAGCACGTCGCGGTAATGCCGCTCCAGCGGGTTGGCGCGGGCCAGGCCGGGATTGCCGGTCAGCCGCACCGCGGCCTCGACCGCGGCGATGGCGTTGCCGGTGACGGTCAGCTTGACGATGCCGCTCTCATTCGGCGTCGGGGGCCGGCCGTCGTCGACGTCGCGGGCGGCGCTGGCGAGCAGGCGGGCGTTGACGGCCAGCCGGGCCTCGATCTCGCCAACCGCGTCCTGCATCCGCGGCAGGGTGGACAAGGGCGCGCCGAGATTGGCCGGGGCCCGGGTCTTCAGGAAGCTCACGAACCAGTCGCGGGCGGCCCGGGCGATGCCGTCATAGAGCGCGCCGATCAGCACCGCGCCCCAGGCCGACTTCACCGGCTCCGGCATGCGCCAGGTCTCGGGCGGGCGCAGGTCGACCGAGTGATCCAGCGGCACCGCCACGTCCTGCAGGATCACGTCGTGGCTGTTGGTGGCGCGCATGCCGAGCTGGTCCCAGCTCTCGACAACCTGGATTCCGGGCGCCGATGCGGGCACCAGGATGGTGCCGATGCGCGGCTCGGCCTCGTCGGTCACGGCCCAGACCGCCAGCCAGGACAGGACCGGGATGCCGGTCGAGAAGATCTTGTGGCCGGAGACGCGCCAGCCCTCCGGTGTGCGCCGTGCCACCGTCGCCGGCAGCCCACCGCGGGCCGGGGTGCCCAACTCCGGCTCGACCCGCAGCGCGTTGATCAGCGACACGCCGGCGGCGGCCTCGCGGCCCAGCCGCTCGGCCAGATGCGCCGGCCAGCCGCGCTCCTCCATCGAGGCGTGCTGCAGATACTGCATCGACAGCACCAGCGCGGTGGACGGCTCGCCCCGGGCGACGCCGCCGATCACCGTGGCCGCGTCCTGCAGCCCGCCGCCCAGCCCGCCGAAGCGCCGCGGCGTGACCAGGGCCAGCAGCCCGGCCTCGGCCAGCCGGTCGAAATTGGCGAAGGGGAAGGCGCCGCTGCGGTCGTGCTCCGCCGCCGTCCGGGCGAACTCCGCGGCCAGGACGGCCACGGTCTCCGCCAGGGTCGGCGGCGCCCCGGCACTATGCAGGGGGACGCTGCGCAGCGGCTGGTCGGACCGGGCCAAGACCATGGCCTCAGGCCCCGGCCGGGGCGGGAACCGCATGGCCGGCAGGCACGGGCCGGCCGGCGGGGCGATGGGCGGCCGGGGCAGCCTCGCCCTCGAACTCGTCGACGCCGAGATCGGCCAGCAGCTTGGCCCGCAGGCGGATGAAGCCGGGGTCGCCGTGGCGGCGCGGCCGGTCCAGCGCGACCGGGATGTCGGTGGCGATCCGGCCCTCGGCCAGCACCAGAACCCGGTCGGCCAGCAAGAGGGCCTCGTCGACGTCGTGGGTGACCAGCAGCACCGCCGGGCGGTGCGCCTGCCACAGCGACCCGACCAGCCCCTGCATCTTCATCCGGGTCAGGGCGTCCAGCGCCGCGAAGGGCTCGTCCAGCAGCAAGAGGCGCGGCTCGCGCACCAGCGCCCGGGCCAGGGCCGTGCGCTGGGCCTCGCCGCCCGACAGGGTCAGCGGCCAGGCGTCGATCCGGTGCGACAGCCCGACCTCCTGCAGCGCCGCGACGGCACGGTCGCGCGCATCCGATCCCTTCAGGCCCAGCGCGACGTTGCGCCAGACGCTCTTCCACGGCAGCAGCCGCGGCTCCTGGAACACCACGGTGCGCTCCGACGGCACGGTGACGGTGCCGGCCGGGGCGGGGTCCAGCCCCGCCAGGGTGCGCAGCAGCGTCGACTTGCCGGAGCCGCTGCGGCCCAAGAGAGCGACGAAGGCGCCGTCGGCGATGTCGAGGTCGAGATGGTCGAGGATGTTCGGGCCGCCGAAGGACCGGGTCAGGCCGCGGATGCGGACCACGTCGGGACGAACGGCGGCGTCTTCGGTGTCGGCCCGGTGGCGGGCGGCGGAGAGGGGCACGGGGCGCATCCTTTACGAAGCTCAGGCCTTCACGAAGCTGGGGCGCCAGCGCAGCACGCTGCGCTCGATCCCGCGGACGAGCTGGTCGGCGCCGAGGCCGAGCAGGGCGTAGACGATCAGGCCGACGAAGATGATGTCGGTGCGCAGGAAGTCGCGCGCGGTCATCACCAGGTAGCCGATGCCGCTGGAGGCGTTGATCTGCTCGCCGATCACCAGGCTGAGCCAGGCGGAGCCGAGCGAGTAGCGCAGGCCGACCAGGGCGGAGGGCAGGGCGCCCGGCAGGATCACCTGCCGGATCAGCTCGCGCTGCGACAGGCCGAACACGCTGGCGGCCTCGACCAGCTTGGCGTCGACGCCGCGGATGCCGGCGAACAGCGTCAGGTAGATCGGGAAGGCGGAGCCGAGCGCGACCAGCGCGATCTTCGGCGTCTCGCCGATGCCGAACCACAGGATGAACAGCGGCACCAGCGCCAGGAAGGGCAGGGTGCGCAGCATCTGCATGGTGGCGTCGACCAGATCCTCGCCGCGCCGCGACAGCCCGGCGACCAGCGCCAGCGCGGCGCCGGTGGTGACGCCGATGGCGAGGCCGGCGCTGACCCGGCCAAGCGAGACCAGCAGGTGCTGCAGCAGCTCGCCCGAGGCCAGCAGCGTCCAGAAGGTGGCGATGATGGTCGCCGGCGAGGCGATCGACCGGGCCGGGATCAGCCCGGCGGAGGAGCCGGCCTGCCACAGCAGGATGATCACCAGCGGCGGGATGAACCGGCGGAACCGCTCGATCCGGAAGCCGCCGGCAGGCTGGGTCAGCGAAAGGATGGCCAAGACGATGTCCTGTTGCCGGATGCGGAAGGGGCGACAGCGGGTGCCGCTGGTCTGTAGATCATGACCGACGATAATTCTGAGTCAATGTGATTCTGAAATTAATAGCTTAATAAACATGTAATTCTTCAAGAAGCTGATCCGACTGGATTCTCCGGCGGATCCTCACGGCGCAGCCGGCCGGCCGAGCCGCAGCCGCATGGCAGCGATGCCGGATAATTGCACATCGGTAATTTGTTTTGACGTTGCTTTGGCCGGTATGACAATGGCCTTCCACGATCAGCCGCAGCCTGCCGATCAGGGATCGGCCCCGGAGTCGACATGACCAGCCTCAACGGCCGCGTGGCCGAGCACGACATCGATACCCTGTTCCTGCGGCGCTGGTCGCCGCGCGCCTTCACCGAGGAGGCGATTCCGGAATCGGAGCTGCTGCGCTTCTTCGAGGCGGCGCGCTGGGCGCCTTCGGCCTACAACTCACAGCCCTGGCACTTCATCTACGCCCGCCGCGGCACGGCGCGCTGGCCGGTCTTCCTCGACATCCTGAACGAATGGAACCGTGGCTGGGCGCAGCATGCTGCGGCGCTGGTCATCGTCACGTCGAAGACGAAATTCGACCAGCCCGGCAAGGGCGAGACCCCGCTTCTCACCCACTCCTTCGACGCCGGCGCCGCCTGGTCGAACTTCGCGCTGCAGGCCCTGCTGTCCGGCTGGCACACCCACGGCATGTCCGGCTTCGATCGCGACAAGGCGCACAGCCTGCTGGGCCTGCCGGCGGAGTATGGGGCCGACGCGGCCATCGCCATCGGCCGGCTCGGCGACAAGGCGGTCCTGCCGGAGAAGCTGCAGGAGCGTGAAGTGCCCAGCGGCCGCAAGCCCCTGGGCAGCATCGTCTCGGAAGGAGCGTTCCGGGGCGAGTAAGGGTTGGCCGCTGCGCCGGCCCGTCCCCGTTCCTGTCATTGCCGGGCCTGGCCCGGCAATCCAGTCTTTGTCGACAGTCTCTGGATGCCCGGGTCAAGCCCGGGCATGACAAAACCAAATTAACGTAATAATAATGTTCAAAATTTCAGTTTGACTCATATAGATTTGTATATTCACCTGATCCACATCGAAGTTCGGCATTGCCGCGTCCCACGCCCACCGCAAGGATCGCCCGTGCCCATCATCCTGTCGCGCCGCTCGCTGCTGGCCGGCGGCGCCGGTGTCCTGGCGCTCGCCGTGCCCGGCCTCTCCCGTGCCGAGGCCGGCGTCACCCTGCGCGCCGCCAAGTACAAGGGCCGTGAGGACAACCTGCTGCGCGCCGCCGGCCAGCTCGAAACGCCCTACACGCTGACCTTTGGCGAATTCGCCTCCGGCAACGTCATCGTCGAGGCGATGAATGCCGGCGCCATCGATGTCGGGTCGATGAGCGAGATCCCGCCGGTCTTCGCCGCCGCCTCCGGCGCCCGGATCAAAGCGGTCGCGATCATCGCCGACGACGTCAACAACCAGGTCGTCCTGGTGCCGAAGGACAGCCCGATCCGCACGCCTTCCGATCTCGCCGGCAAGCGCGTCGGCTATGTCCGCGCCACCACCACCCAATACTATCTGGCCCGGATCCTGAAGGCGGCCGGCCTGTCCTTTGCCGACGTCACCGGCGTGCCGCTGACCCCGGCCGACGGCCGCGCCGCCTTCGACCAGGGCGCCATCGACGCCTGGGCGATCTACGGCTATTCCGTGCCGATCACCATCGCCGCCTCCGGCGCCCGGGTGCTGGTCACCGCCAACGGCTATCTCTCCGGCAACTACGTCTACGCCGCCCGGGCCGAGGCGCTGGACGACCCGGCACTGTCGGCCGCGATCGGCGACTACCTGCTGCGCATCAAGCGGGCCTGGGCCTGGCAGCAGGCCCATCTCGAGGATTGGGCGACGGTCTTCAGCGAGGCGATCGGCGTGCCGCGCGACATCGTGCTGGGCCAGCTGCGCAACGCCAGCCAGCCCAACGACCTGAAGCCGGTGACTGACGACGCCGTCGCCTCGGTCCAGGCCGTCGCCGACACCTTCATCGAGCTCGGCCTGGTGCCTGGTCCGATCGATGTCGGCCCTTTGTTCGACCGCCGCTACGGCGACCTGCTGGCCAAGAGCGCCTGACCCCTCGCGAGGACCGATCCCATGAGCCAAGCCACCGTCGCCACCCGGGCCCGGGACTTCTTCACCCTGCCGCAGCACGGCTCGCTGGAGGCGGAGCGGCTGCACCGCAAGCAGCGCCTGGCCGCCGCCTTTCGCATCTTTGCTCGCCGAGGCTTCGACCAGGGCCTGGCCGGCCACATCACGGCGCGGGATCCGAAGCTGACCGACCATTTCTGGGTCAACCCGCTGGGCAAGCATTTCGGCCGGATCCGCGTCTCCGACCTGCAACTGGTCAATGAGCACGGCGAGATCGTCGAGGGCAGTCAGCCGATCAACGAGGCCGCCTTCGTCATCCACGCCGCGATCCACAAGGCACGGCCGGACGTGGTGGCCGCCGCCCACACCCATTCGACCTACGGCAAGGCCTGGTCGACGCTCGGCCGGCTGCTCGACCCGATCACCCAGGATTCCTGCAGCTTCTACGGCGACCACGGGCTCTATGGCGAGTTCCACGGCGTGGTGCTGGAGGCGGAGGAGGGCGAGCGCATCGTCCGGGCGCTGGGCAACAGGAAGGCCGTGATCCTGCAGAATCACGGCTTCCTCACCGCCGGCCCGTCGGTCGAAGCGGCCGTGTGGTGGTACATCGCCATGGACAATGCAGCCCACGCCCAGCTGCTGGCCGAGGCCGCGGGCAAGCCGATCGTGCTGGACCCCGAGACCGCGAAGCTCACCTACGACCGGGTCGGCGGCCCGACCGGCGGGGCGCTCAGCTTCAAGCCGCTGTGGGACTGGATCGTCGCGGCCGAGCCCGACCTGCTGGATTGATGCCGATGCGAAAGACCATAGGCCGCCGCGACGTGTCGCGCCTCGCCCTTGCCCTGCCGCTGGCGGCGCTGGCCCGCCCGGGCCGGGCCCAGACAACGGCGCTGCAGGTCGGCGACCAGCTGTTCGGCAATCGCTCGGTGGTCGAGGTCTCGGGCCAGGCCGAGGGCCTGCCCTATGCCATCGACTGGAAGCAGTTCCCGGCCGCCCAGCCGCTGCTGGAGGCGCTGAACGCCGGGGCGCTCGATGTCGGCATGATGGGCGACCTGTCCTTCTTCACGGTCTTCGCCGCCGGGGCGCCGCTGCGCGCCATCGGCGCCTACCGTTCCGACCCGGCGACCCAGGCGATCCTGGTGCGCGAGGACTCGCCGATCCGGGGCGTGCAGGACCTGAAGGGCCGGCGGCTGGCCGGCACCCGCGCCGGCTGGGGCCAGTTCCTGATCCTGGCGACGCTGCAGCGGGCCGGCATCGACCCGTCGGAGGTCGAGATCGTGCTGCTGCCGCCGCCGGAGGCGCGCTCGGCGCTGGCGGCCGGGGCGATCGACGCCTGGGCGGTGTGGGAGCCCTATGTCTCGACCGAGATCCTGGAGCGCGGCGCCCGGGTGGTGGCGGACGGGCGCGGCCTGTCGCCGACCGTCACCTTCGTCGCCGCCCATGTCGACGCGATCGCAGCCAAGCGCGCGGCGCTGCAGGACTTCCTCGGCCGCCTCGCCGCCGGCCGCGCCTGGGTCCGCGCCCATCCGGCCGAATACGCCCGCTACTATGCCGGGCTGTCGAAGATCCCGGAACCGGTGGTGCAGCGCTCGACCGAGCAGCAGCAGGCCGGTTTCATCGCCCTCGACGATGCGGTGGTGGCGGAGCTGCAGCGCGCCGCCGACCTGACGGTGGAGTTCGGCATCCTGCGCGACCGGGTCGACGTCGCGTCCACCATCGACCGCAGCTTCACCGCGGTCTGATCCTCTCCGTCGGGGGGCGGGGGAGGGGAGAAGGGCCCGGCCGGGGGGAACCGGCCGGGCCCTTCCATGCGTTTCTCACCCCTGTGATGCGGTCCAGACGTTGTCCCGCACCGTGATCGCCTCGGGGATCAGGCCAAGCCGGTGGAAGCGGTCGGCGGAAGACTGCTGATTGGCGACGATGGTGTCGTCCAGCGGCAGCACGCCGAAGGCGCCGCGCTGGGCCGCGACCGTCTGGGCGGCGAGGTCGACGCCGGTGACCGCCGCCATCGCCTTGGCCAGCTCGTCGCGGTGGCCGTTGGCCCAGGACGCCGCCTCGGCCAGCGCGTCCAGGACCAGCCGGATGGTCTTCGGATGCGCGTCGGCATAATCGCGATGGGCCAGCAGGAACGGCGCCGCCCGCAGCACCTCGCCGGTCCAGGCGACGACGCGGACGCCGGTGCGCTGCTGTGCCAGCGCCAGGAACGGGTCCCAGATCGTCCAGGCGTCGAACTGGTCGGTGTCGAAGGCGGCGGCGGCGTCGGCCGGGCCCAGATAGACCGGGGTGATGTCGCCGAAGGCGATGCCCGCCTTCTCCAGCGCCGCCGCGGTCAGGTTGTGCGAGCTGGTGCCCTTGGCCAGGCCGATGCGCTTGCCCTTCAGGTCGGCGACGCTGCGGATCGGCGACGCCTCTTTGACGATGATCGCCTCGGCCTGCGGCGACGGCGGGATCGCGGCGACATAGACGAAGGGGATGCCGGCGGCCTGGGCGAAGATCGGCGGGCCGTCGCCGGTGTAGCCGAAATCGAGGCTGCCGGCGTTCAGCGCCTCCAGCAGCGCCGGGCCGGTCGCGAACTCGACCCAGCTGACCTTGACCCCGAGCGGCTCCAGCCTGGCCTCGACCAGCTTCTGCTCCCGGGCGACGACCAGCAGGCCGACCTTCTGGAAGCCGATCCGCAGCTCCTTCGGCGTGTCGTCGGCGAGGGCGGCGGAGGGCAGGGCCGCGAGGGCTCCCGCCCCGGCCAGCAGGGCCGCGAAATCGCGGCGCGACAGCAGCGTCATCGGTTCATCCAATTTTGTGGCGTATATTTACGGCGACAAAACACATACATGAACGGAATGACAAATTTATATACTAAAATTAACTGCTGTTCATCAGCATGCAAATCCCAGGACCGAAGATGCCTTCCCACCGTCATTGCAAGGAGGCGAGGCCGGCGAAGCAATGACGATGGAAAGGCTCAGCCGCGTTGGTCGATTCCGGCGGCCTCGGCGGCCAGGCCGATGGCCAGCAGCCGGGCGTCGTCGCCGGCGGGGGCGGACAGCAGCAGGCTGGTCGGCAGGCCGCGCTGGTCCAGCCCGGTCGGCAGGGCCAGGCCGCAGGTGGTCAGGACGTTGCCGATCATGGTGTTGCGCAGGCTGCGCAGGTTGACCTGGTGGTACAGCTCGACATCGGCCTCCAGCGGCGCGATCTCCGGCGCCGCATGCGGCACGGTGGGGAAGGCCAGCAGGGCGCCGTCCAGCTCGGCCGCCAGCGCCGGGCTCAGCCGCCGCCGCATGGCCTGGATCGCCAGCAGGTCGAGGGCCGTCATCCGCTTGCCGTTGACGATGCGCGAGGTGATGCGCGGGTCGACGCGCGCCGCGTCCGGCCCCTCCATCAGCTCGCGGTGGAAGGCATAGGCCTCCGCGGCGGTCAGCGAGCCATGGGCGGCGCCGACCGCCGCCATCTCGTCGATGATGGCGATGCGCCGCCGCTCGACCTTGGCCCCCGCGGCGGCCAGGGCGGACAGGGCCCGCTCGAAATTCGCGACCACGCCGTCCTCGGCCTGGTCGAACACGCTATTCTCCGGCACCACCAGGTGCAGGCCGGACAGCTCGGCCCGGCGGATGTCGGTGGCGACGGCGCCGCGCAGCGCGGCATCCAGCAGGATGCAGTCCTCCACCGTCCGGGCCAGCGGGCCGACCGAATCCAGGGTCTGCGACAGCGGGAACACGCAGGTCTTGTCGATCCGGCCCTCGGAGGTCTTCAGGCCGACCAGCCCGTTGAAGGCGGCGGGGATGCGCACCGACCCACCGGTGTCGGTGCCGATGGCGCAGGGGGCCAGGCCGCGCGCCACCGCGACGGCGGACCCGGAGGAGGAGCCGCCGGGCGCCCGCGGCGTCGCCGCGTCGAACGGGTTCAGCGGCGTGCCGTAATGCGGGTTGATGCCGAGGCCGGAATAGGCGAATTCGCTGAGATTGACCTTGCCCAGGCTGACCATGCCGGCGGCGGCCAGGTGGCGCGCGATCGGCGCGTCCGCCGCGGCCGGCGTGGCGTGGCGCCGCACCTCGGCCCCGGCGGTGGTGACGGTGCCTTCCAGGTCGACCAGGTCCTTCCAGGCTACCGGCACGCCGTCCAGCGGCCCGCGCGGCCGGCCGGCGCGGTAGCGCTTCAGGCTCGCCTCCGCCTCGCCCCGCGCCCGCGCCTCGGTCAGGGTCAGGAACACCGCCTGGTCCGGGCAGGCGCGGATGCGGTCGAGGAAGAACTCGGTCGCGGCCACCGGGTCGGCCGCGCCGGCGAGGTACAGGCGGCCGAGGGCGGCGGCGGAGATCTGGGACAGGTCGGTCACAGGCGATGGTTCCACGGCCCCGGATACCATCGCCCCGGCGGGCCGCCGGCCGGGCGCGATCCGCTACTCGACCAGCCGGCGCCGCGTTTGTCGAGTGCGGTGTTCCGCGCCTACACCGTCAGCGCGAACACGCGCAACCGATGGCCGTCGGGGTCGAGGGCGACGAAGGTGTGGCCGAAATCCAGCGTGGTCGGCGGCTGCGGGATCGGCAGGCCGCGGCCGCGCCACTCGTCATGCAGCGCATCGACCGTCGCGGCATCGGCGACGCTGAAGCCGATCTCGCCGCCGCCGCCGGCCGCCGTCGCCGCCGGCTCGACCGTATGCCGCGACCACAATCCCAGCTTCGCTCCGCCGTCGAGCAGGAACAGGGCGAAGGTGGGCGAGGATTCGACTGGCTCGCGGCCCAGCAGCCCGGCATAGAAGGCGGCGCTGGCCGGCGGGTTGTCGACATAGAGCAGGGTGTAGCTCGGGATGGGCATCGGGTTCTCCTGGGTGACGACGGCCCCAGGATGCGCACCCCATGCTGTCAGTTTCCGGCAGCAGTCAATCGCGAGCCGAAATCCCCTGGATCTCCCGCCACTCCTTCAGCAGCGCCTGGCGCCGGCGCGGGTAGCGCGCCTCGATCGCCGCCAGCTCGAGGATCCGGTCGGTGCGGAAGTGGCGGAAGCCCTGGCGCAGCTCGCACCACGCCACCACCATGCGGACCTGGTCGAAGAAGCCGAGGGCGAAGGGCCAGATCACACGCCGGGTCTCCGCCCCCTCCGGGCCGCGATAGGCGATGGCCAGCTTGCGCTCTGCCCGGATCGCCCGGCGCACGGCGGCAAGGTCGATGCTGCCGCCGGCGATCGCCTGGCCGGGGCCGACCAGCAGCGCGGTGGCATCGAGGCCCTGGCGCAGGTCGTCCGGCAGCACCGCGGCGATCTTGGCCAGCGCGTTGCGGGCGGCGGCGCCCAGCCGGTCGTCGGCACGCTGGCCGACCCAGCGCGAGCCCAGCACCAGCGCCTCGATCTCGTCCTCCGAGAACATCAGCGGCGGCAGCATGAAGCCGGGCCGCAGCACATATCCCAGCCCCGGCTCGCCCTCGATGTCGGCGCCCTGGGCCTGCAGCGTGGCGATGTCGCGGTAGAGGGTGCGCAGGCTGATCCCGGTCTCCGCCGCCAGCATGCGGCCGCTGACCGGCCGGCGGTGGCGGCGCAGCACCTGGATCAGATTCAGCAGGCGTTCGGATCGCGACACGGCCCCTCCCCTCGGAGAGGCGATGCTGCCAGAAGATGGCAGCAGCGTCAGGGCCTGATCACCTGCCCTTGCGCGGTCCCTTCCACAGCGTCGACATAGGCGCGGGCGACCTCGGCCGCGGGCGTGCCGCCGCCCCGGTCCATCGCCTGCAGCGTCTCGCGCACCCAGCCGGGGCTGACGGCGTTGACCCGAAGGCCGCGCGGCAGCTCCAGCGCCGCGGCGCGGACGAAGGCCTCCAGCCCGGCATTGACCAGCGCGCCGAAGGCGGCGCCGGCCATCGCCGGATCGATGGTTCCCGCGGTCAGGGTCAAGGACCCGCCGTCGCGCAGATGCGGCAGGGCCAGCCGCAGCAGCGCCACCTGGCCCAGCAGCTTGCCGCGCAGCCCCTGCAGGAACGCCTCGTCCGGCGCGTCCAGCGGCGCCATCCGGGCGCTGGCGGCGCAGCAGAGCACCGCGTCGACCGGGCCGGTCGATTCCAGCAGCGCCGCGATCGAGGCCGGCTTCTCCATGTCGACCGAAGGCGACTCGCCGCGCGACGCCCGCACCACCTCATGCCGCCCCTCCAGCGCTGCCGCGACCGCCGAACCGATCGTGCCGCCGGCGCCGATGACGATGATCTTCATGGCGTCTCCTTCCGTGTCGGCCCCGAGGATGCGGCCCCGCCTCTCCGAGGAGAATGGCCCATCATCTTCAATGGCTGTGAAGCAGACGATGCACAGTATGCGGCAGCGACTTCACCGGCGCCTCAAGCCCCTCGACGCCGGTTGGCCGAGGAGGCGATGGCGATCCCGCCCAGCACCACGAGGCCGCCGGCGATCTCGCGCAGCCCGACCGTCTCGTGCAGGATCACGACGCCCAACAGCACGGTCCAGACCGGAGTCAGATAAGCGTTCATCGATCCCAGCGTCGGCCCGGCCAGGCGCAGGATCTGCATGTACAGCGCGATCGGCAGGGCGGTGGAGAACGCGCCGAAGGCCAGCAGCTCCAGCCCGTGCGCCGGCACCGCGGCGAAGGCGGCGGGGCCGGTGACGGCCAGCACCCAGACCATGGTCGGCAGGCCGGAGAACACCTGCTGGCCCAGCGCCAGCCGGACCGGCTGCGGCGCGGGAATGCCGCGGACATAGATCACGCCGACGGCATAGCTGGCGGCCGTCGCCAGCATGGCCAGCGGCCCGAACAGCCCGCTGTCGGCGACCGCGGCGGGGCCGATCAGGATGGCCATGCCGGCGAAGCCGGCCAGGACGCCGCCGGCGCGCCGGCCGGTCAATCGCTGATCAGCGAAAAGCACGTGCGCCAGCACCGCCACCATCAGCGGGCTCGACGCCGCGATCAGCGCCGCCAGCCCGGCCTCGGTGTCGGCCAGGGCATAGGCGGTCAGCGTGTTCGGCACGATGCCCTGCAGGATGCCCAGCACGATCCAGTCGCGCCATTCCCGGCCGCGCGGCAGGATGTTCTGGCCACGGGCCAGCAGCCACAGCGCCAGCAGGCCGCCGCCCAGCACGCCGCGGATCGCCGTCAGCGGCATCGGCGCGATGTCCGTCCCCAGCACCTTCATCAGCAGATAGGCGGTGGCCCACAGGAAGGAGCACAGCAGCAGCAGGCCCAGCAGCGGCGCACTGCCGGGACGGGCGACGGTGTCGGCGGACGGGCTCATGCGCGCCCGTCTGGCCTGGTGTCGAGTTGAATCATCCGCCGCTTCCTCCCGTCGGGCCGGCAGGATGGCGGAACTCCGGCTGGGCGGGAAGGGCTCTCAGCCCTCCAGCAGCGGCGCCACGGCGACGCTGCGGCCGCTGTCGATGCTGTCCAGCGCGGCGACGCCGCACAGCACCGCCAGCGCCCCGGCGCGGGCATCGGCGCGCAAGCCCAGCGGATCCGGCAGGCTGGGGCGGAACAGCATCGCCTGCATCTTCGGGTCGCCGCCCCAATGGCCGCCTTCCTCCTGCGGCACCCAGATGTGCTCGACCGCGCCGAAGTTGCGCATCAGCAGGATCTCGTCGGCCGGCGGCGTGGTCCAGGCCTGGCGCTCGTACTGCCGCACCTCGATCCGCCCCTTGGTGCCGTTGAAGGCCAGATGGTGACCCTCGATCGGCATGAAGGTGTTGAGCGAGTAGGAGACCTGGACGCCGTTCCGGTAGCGCAGTGCCGCGCTCATCGTGTCCGGGATGTCGATGTCCTCGCGGAACACGCAGGCGTCGCGGACATAGCCGTCCTCGCGCGACGGGTCCTCGTACAGCATGGTCAGCCAGGCATCGGACGAGATGTCGACGTGGAAGTCGCACTCTCCGGCCCGGGCGCAGCCCTTGCAGCGCGTGCCGCGGAACGGGCCCTTGCGGCCGTAATGGCGCAGCTCGCCACGGGCGAACACCTCCTCGGGCTCGGAGGCGAGGTACCAGTTCAAGAGGTCGAAATGATGGGTCGCCTTGTGCACGAACAGGCTGCCGGAATTGGCCCGGTAGGCGTGCCAGCGGCGGAAATAGTCGGCGCCGTGCTTGGTGTCGAGATACCAGTGGAAGTCGACCGACACGACGTCGCCGATGGCGCCGTCCAGCAGCAGCTGCTTGATGCGCTGGGAGGTCGGGGCATAGCGGTAGTTGAAGGTGACGTCGACCCGGCGTCCGGTCCGCTTCTCGGCGGCCAGGATGCGGCGGCACTTCTCCGCCGTGGTCGTCATCGGCTTCTCGGTGATGGCGTCGACCCCGGCCTCCAGCGCCTGGACGATGTGGTCGTCATGGGCGCTGTCCCGGCTGCACACCATCAGCCGGTCCGGCCGGGTCTCGCGCAGCATGGCGCCGAGATCGGTGAACACCGGCGCGTCGACGCCGATCGCCGCCCGCGCCCGCTCCAGCCGCAGCGGGTTCTGGTCGCACAAGCCCACCATCTCGACCACGTCGCCGACCTGGGCCAGCAGTTCCCGGCCCCAGGTCCCGGCGCCGCGATGGCCGGTTCCGACCAGCGCGACCTTCGTCTTGCCCATTTCCGCCTCCAAACCCCGTTACAGGGTGCAATGCGAGTGATAACGCTCGACGCAGGTCCGCAAGACCTCGTCGCCCGGGCGCTTCCACCAGGTCTCGGCCGAGAAGATCTCGACCTCCTGCGGCCCGGCGAAGCCGGCGGCCTCGATCGCGGCGCGGATGCCGCGCAGGTCGATCACCCCGTCGCCCATCATGCCGCGGTCCAGCAGCAGGTCCATGGTCGGCACCAGCCAGTCGCAGATGTGATGCGCCAGGATGCGCCCCCCGGCGCCGGCCCGGGCGATCTGCGGCATCAGCTCCGGGTCCCACCAGACGTGGTAGACGTCGATGGCGACGCCGATGCCCTCGCCCAGCAGGTCGCAGATGTCCAGCGCCTGCTTCAGCGTGTTCACGCAGGCGCGGTCGGCCGCGTACATCGGGTGCAGCGGCTCGATCGCCAGCGGGACGCCGCTGGCCCGGGCATGCGGCAGGATGGCGGCGATGCCGTCGGCCACCATCTGCCGGGCGGCGCCGATGTCGCGCGACCCGGCCGGCAGCCCGCCGACCACCAGCACCAGGCAGTCGGCGCCCAGCTCTGCCGCCTCGTCGACCGCGCGCCTGTTGTCGTCGATCGCGGCCTGGCGTGCCTCCGGGTCGCCGGCCGGGAACATGCCGCCGCGGCACAGGCCGGTGACCTTGAAGCCGTTGTCGCGCACGATCCGCGCCGCCTCGTCGAGGCCGATCTTCTGCACCTGGTCGCGCCAGGGGGCGATGGCGGTGATGCCGTGGCCCAGGCAAGCCTCGGCGGCCTGGCGCATGTCCCATTGCTGGCGGACGGTGGCGAGGTTGATCGACAGACCCTCGGTGGGCATCAGTCAGGTCTCCAGGGATCCGTCGGCCATGGCCGACCAGTCGGGGGTGAGGGCGGTGCCCAGGCCGCGTGCGGCCAGCACCGAGCCGATCGACAAGCGCCCGCCGCGGATGCTCAGGCGGGCGCGGCGGCCTGCGTCGGCGTAGAGGTCGGGATGGGCGGCCAGGAAGGCTTGCTGCTCCGTCACCGGCGCGCCGGCCATGCCGTCGACATAGTGGTGGCCGTTGCGCTCGACATGGCCGGCGCCGCCCAGCGCCGCCAGCACCAGGTCCTGCTGCAGGGCGACGCCGCCCTGGGTGGTCAGGTCCTCGGCCGACAGGAAGTAGCGGACACCGTCCTCGGCGCTCCATTTGGCGATCCGGGCGCGGTTCAGCAGCGCCCGGTGGAAGCCCTTGCAGGATTTCGACGAGATGCCGCGATAGCCCAGGGTTCTGGCGCGCGGGAACACGCCGATATCCGCATCGGACTCGTCGATCTCGACCGGCACCCGCTCGGCCAAGGCGTGGATCGGCTCGGCCAGCGCCCGGGCGCGGGCGATCGGCTGCTCCAGGAACAGCACCGCGGAATGGAGACGGGCCAAGGCGGGGTCGGCGGTGAGGCGGTCCCAGAACTCCGCCACCGGCCCGGCCTCGGCGAACTGCTCGTTGCCGTCCAGGGTGACGCGATAGTCGGGCAGCCGGTCCAGCACAGCGGCGATCCGGCGCAGCCGGTCCAGGTCGGACTCGGCCTGGCCGCTCAGCTTCAGCTTGAAATGGCTGTGGCCATAGGCGGCGACCGCCTGCTCCAGGCTCTGCGGCAGCCCGTCGTCCAGGGGCTCGGCGATCTCGGCGGTGGTGATCGGATCCGCCAGCCCGACCGTATGCCGGGCGTGCAGGGTGCCGGAAGGCGCCAGCCCGGCCAGGAACAGGCCGAGGTCGAAATCGCCCAGGTCTGGCGTGGTGGCCGTGGTCAGCCCGATCCGGTTGGTGCGAACCGCGGTGACAGCGTCGATATCCTCGATCCGGCACAGCGCGTCGATCACGGCGCGGTCGAACAGGGCCAGGCCGAAGGAGGCGATCAGCCCGCCCAGCCCCTCCGCCGCGCAGGCGGCGTGCTGGCGCGGCTCGATCGCGGTGCTCAGGGCGAAGGCCGGGGCAGGGCGCTCCTCGAGGTAGAGCGGGCGGGCGAGGGCGAGCGACCGGCGCAGCTGGTCGAAGTTCTGCTGCTCGGTCAGGGCCCGGTCCTTGTCGAACCATTTCGGCACCATCAGCTCGGCGGCCTGCCCCTCGGCCCGGCGGCCGTCCGCGGCCTCGACCATCAGCCGCAGGAAGGCCTGGGGCGCGCCGGTGACGGTGGCGGCGCCGAAGCGGAACGGCAGCCGGAACCGCACCGGCCGCTCGTACAGCCGGGCCTCGACGACGCGCAGGCGGGGAGCGGTCACGATCGGCTATTCCACCCCACCCACCGCCAAGACCTTGCGCATGCGTTGCGCCGCCAGCTCCGGGTCGCGCAGCACGCGGGCGGCGTCGGCCAGGCGGAACAGCTCGGCCAGGTGCGGCAGCGACCGGGTGCTCTGCTGGCCGCCGATCATCAGGAAATGGTCCTGCAGCCCGTTGAGATAGGCCAGGAACACGACCCCGGTCTTGTAGAAGCGGGTCGGCGCCTTGAAGATGTGCCGGCTCAACGGCACGGTCGGCGCCAGGATCTCATGGAACCCGGCCTCGTCGCCGGCGGTCAGCCGCGCCAGACCGGCCGAGGCGGCGGGGGCGATGGCGTCGAAGATGCCGAGCAGCGCGTCGGAATAGCCCTGCTCGTCGCCGGCGATCAGCTCGGCGTAGTTGAAGTCGTCGCCGGTGTACATGCGCACGCCCGCCGGCAGCCGGCGGCGCATCGCGATCTCCTTCTCCTTGGACAGGAGAGAGATCTTGATGCCGTCGACCTTGGCGGCGCTGTCGCGGATCACGGCCAAGCAGGTGTCCATCGCCCGGTCGTGGTCGGCGTCGCCCCAATAGCCGGCCAGGGCCGGGTCGAACATCTCGCCCAGCCAGTGCAGGATCACCGGCTGTTTCACCTGGGATAGGATCCGGCCATAGACCCGGACATAGTCGTCCGGCCCGCGGGCCACGGCGGCCAGCGCCCGGCTGGCCATCAGGATCACCCGGCCGCCCAGGCCTTCCACCGCCTCGATCTGCTGCTCATAGGCGGCGATCACGTCGGCGATGGTGACGCCGGGGCCGGGCGGCAGGTGGTCGGTGCCGGCGCCGCAGGCGATCACCGCGCCCGGCCGCTCCTTCGCCCCGGCCAGGGCCCGGCCGATCAGCGCCTTGGCGGTCGGCCAGTCCAGACCCATGCCGCGCTGGGCGGTGTCCATCGCCTCGGCGACGCCGAGGCCGAGGTCCCAGAGATAGTGGCGGAAGGCGATGGTGCGGTCCCAGTCGACCGCGGCGTCCAGCCAAGGGTCGTTGTCGGCCAGCGGGTCGGCCACGACATGCGCCGCGGCATAGGCAATGCGATTGAAGGGGGGCCGGTTGAAGGCCGGGGCGCTGCCCGGCGCCGGCATCGGCAAGGGCGCGTTGCGGATGCTGTAGCTCTCGAGGCCGCCGCCGTTGCGAGGAAGGGTGAGGGCGACCATGGCTCAGCGCTCCAGCGCCGGCAGGTCGACCCAGCGCCGCTCGGCCCAGCTCTGCAGCCCGGCCTCGGCCAGCTGCACGCCCTTCACGCCCTCCCACAGGGTGTACTTCCAGGGCGTGCCGGCGACGACGTGGCGGATGAAATCCTCCCACTGCGCCTTGAAGCCGTTGTCGTAGACGGTGTTGTCCGGCACCTCTTCCCACTGGTCGAGGAAGTTCATGGTCTGCGGCTGGTCCGGGTTCCACACCGGGCGCGGTGTGTTCACCCGGTGCTGGGTGTAGCAGCGGGTCAGCCCGGCCACGGCCGAGCCATGCGTGCCGTCGACCTGGAAGGTCACCAGGTCGTCGCGCCGCACCCGCACGGCCCAGGAGGAGTTGATGTGGGCGACCACGCCGCCCTCGAGCTGGAAGGTCGCATAGGCCGCGTCGTCGGCGTCGGCGGCGTAGCGCTTGCCGGCCTCGTCCACCCGCTCCGGGATATGGGTGGCGCCGAGGCAGCTGACCGACTTGACCTCGCCGAACAGGTTGTCCAGCACGTAGCGCCAGTGGCACAGCATGTCGAGGATGATGCCGCCGCCGTCGCCCTTGCGGTAGTTCCAGCTGGGCCGCTGCGCCGCCTGCCAGTCGCCCTCGAACACCCAGTAGCCGAACTCGCCGCGCACCGCGAAGATCCGGCCGAAGAAGCCGGCATCCCGCAGCATGCGGATCTTCTGCAGCCCGGGAAGGTACAGCTTGTCCTGGACCACGCCGTGGCGGATGCCGCGGGCGTCGGCGTGGCGGGCCAGCCTGGTCGCGACGTCCAGCGTCTCGGAGATCGGCTTCTCGCAATAGACATGCTTGCCGGCGTCGATGGCGCGGGTCAGCAGCTCGGCCCGCATCTGGGTCGACCCGGCATCGAAGAACAGGGTGTCGTCGCGGTTGGCCAGGGCCTTGTCGAGGTCGCTGCCCCAGCGGGCGATGCCGTGGCGCTTGGCCAACTCCTCGACCTTCTCGGCGTTGCGGCCGACCAGGATCGGGTCGGGCATCACCTTGTCGCCATTGGGCAGCACCACGCCGCCCTGGTCGCGGATGGCGCAGATCGAGCGCACCAGGTGCTGGTTGTAGCCCATGCGGCCGGTGACGCCGTGCATGATGATGCCGAGGCGCTGGGTGGCCATTCTTCCCTCCCGTTGCGGCACGGGCGTCGATCCCGGCCTTGTTGTAACCAACTGGTTACTAGCGGACCACGGATCGGGCCCGCGCGTCAAGGGGTCGGCGCAGGGGTCAGGGCCGCAGCGAGGCCAGGATCATATGGGCGATATGGTCGCCCCATTCGGCCAGCGCGCGCGTCTCGGTCAGCTCGCGCCGGAAGATGGTCGACAGGGTGTAGCGGTTCGACAGGTAGAAGGCGCCCAGCGAGGCGATGCTGACATAGACCTTGACCGGGTCGGCATCGGCCCGGAACACGCCCTTGGCCGCGCCGCGCTCGAGCAGGTCGGAGATCACGGCGACCAGCGGCGAATGCAGGTCGAAGATGCGGGCGGACCGCTTCAGGTGCCGCGCCTTCATCAGGTTCTCGGTCTGCAGCAGGCTCAGGAACTCCGGGTGCTCGATGAAGTAGCGCCAGGTGAACAGCGCCAGCTCGCGGATGCCCTCGACCGGGTCGTGATCGGCCAGGTGCAGCTTGCTCTCGGCCGAGCGTATGGCGACATAGGCGCCTTCCAGCACCGCCAGGTACAGGGCCTCCTTGTCGCCGAAATAGTGGTACAGCATGCGCTTGTTGGCGCCGGCGCGCTTGGCGATCTCGTTGATCCGCGCGCCGCTGTAGCCCTTCTCCATGAACTCCTTCACCGCCGCCGCCAGGATCGCGGCGCTGGTGCGTTCCGGGTCGCGCACGGCCTTGGTGGCAGGGGGTTTCGGCTTATCTTTCGTCGGGGCGTCGGTGGTCTCGTCGCTGATGCTCACGGTTGGGCGGGCCTCGATTGTGGTCGGACGGCAACGCCGCACCGCCGGTGTTCGTGTTGACAGCCATCATCGCATCGATCTAGCTTGTAACCAACTGGTTATAAGATCGTCTCGCCGGCCTTCGGTCGAAGGCCTGCCTCAGGCACCAACCGACCACCGCTTGCAACGCCGCGCCGATCGACGGGGCGGGGCATCAGGAGGAACGCGATGACGCCGCTGCGGCCGACCCGCAGGCACGCCCTGGGACGCAGGATCAGCGCCGCCGGTCTCGCCGGTACTCGCGCGACATCGGACAGTATCGACTTCACCGCCGACAGGATCATGCCGCTGCCGCCGGCCAAGGGCGCCGGCGGGACGATCATCCCTGGCCGCAGCTGACCCCGACACCACCAGCGCCTTCGGAGAGAAGAGGCGCGAACGACAGGAGGAACACGAGATGGCGACGCTGATCACCGACCGCAGACAGGTGCTGAAGCTGGGCGCCGCCCTGGGCGGGCTGGCCGCCTCCGGGCTGCCGATGCCGGCGCTGGCCCAGGACAAGCGCGTGCGCATGTTCTGGTGGGGCTCGAAGGAGCGGGCGGATCGTACCGCCAAGGTCAACAAGCTGTACGAGGCCGCGCATCCGGGCACGGCGATCAACGGCGAGACGCTGGGCTGGCCCGACTACTGGCCGCGCCTGGCCACCCAGACCGCCGGCCGCAACGCGCCCGACGTGATCCAGATGGACTACCGCTACATCGTCGAATACGCCCGGCGCGGGGCGCTGCTGCCGCTCGACGAATACCTGCCGTCGGTGCTGAAGATCGAGGATTTCGGCAAGCCGGCGATCGATTGCGGCCGGGTCGAGGGCAAGCTCTACGGCGTCAATCTCGGCAACAACTCGACCGCCATCGTCTACGACGCCGAGACGCTGCAGCAGATCGGGGTCGAGGAGCCGGGCTGGGAGTGGAGCTGGGCGCAATGGGGCGACTGGTCGCTCAAGGTCGCCCAGGCCTCCAAGCGTGACGGGTTCTGGGGCATCGGCGACTGCGGCGGCATCGAGCCGGCGCTCGATTGCTGGCTGCGGCAGAAGGGCAAGGCGCTGTACACCGCCGAGGGCCGGCCCGGCTTCGACGCCGAGGTCATGGCCGAGTGGTTCGGTTTCTGGCACGAGCTGCGCCAGAAGAAGGCGATCCCGCCGGCCGACATCCAGGCGCTGGACAAGCAGTCGCCGGAGACCAGCATGCTGGCCCTCCTCCATTCCGCTGCGATCATCACCAACTCGAACCAGCTGGTGGCGCATCAGGTGCTGAGCAAGACCAAGCTGAAGATGACGATGCAGCCGAGCGGCGGCCCCGGTGCCAAGCCCGGCCAGTATCTGAAGCCCTCGATGCTGTTCAGCATCGCCGCGCGCAGCCAGGTCGCGGAAGAGGCGGTGCGCGTGGCCAATTTCTACGTCACCGATGTCGAAGCCGGGAAGGTGCTCGGCGTCGAGCGCGGCGTGCCGGCGTCGAAGACGCTGCGCGAGGCGGTGGCGCCGACGCTCGACGAGCTCAGCCGGGCGATGCTCGACTACGTCTCCTTCATCACCGACAAGGTCGGCGACCTGCCGCCGTCGCCGCCGAAGGGCGCCGGCGAGATCAACTTCCTGCTGAAGCGGGTCAACGAGCAGGTCGGCTTCGACCAGGCGTCGCCGGCCGACGGCGCCAAGCAGTTCGTCGACGAAGCCAACAGCATCCTCGATCGCGGGTGACGTCATGACCGTTGCGGTGCAGGCCTCAGGCAAGGTGGAACGGGCGCGAGGGAGGCGGCGGATCACATCCCGCACCCTCTCGGGCTACATGTTCCTGACGCCGTGGCTGATCGGATTCATCGGCCTGACCGCCGGGCCGATCCTGGTCTCGCTCTACCTGTCCTTCACCGATTTCGACCTGCTGCAGAGTCCGAACTGGGTCGGGGCGGCGAACTACGTCCGGATCGCCACCGCCGATCCGAAGTTCCTGTCCTCGATGCAGGTCACCTTCCTGTTCGTGCTGTTCGCGGTGCCCTTGAAGCTGGCCTTCGCCCTCGGCGTGGCGATGCTGCTGAACAAGGGCATCGCCGGGTTGCCAGTGTACCGCGCCCTGTTCTACCTGCCGTCGCTGCTGGGCGCGAGCGTCGCCATCGCGGTGCTGTGGCGGCAGCTCTTCGCCGGCAGCGGCCTGGTCAACCAGTTCCTGGCCCTGTTCGGCATCCAGGGGCCGAGCTGGATCTCCAATCCGAACTACGCGCTGTCGACGCTGGTCGTCCTCAGCATCTGGCAGTTCGGCTCGCCGATGATCATCTTCCTCGCCGGCCTGCGGCAGATCCCGCGCGACCTGTACGAGGCGGCGGCGATCGACGGCGCCACGCCCTGGAGCCGGTTCTGGCGCATCACCCTGCCGCTGCTGACCCCGGTGGTGTTCTTCAACGCCGTGATCCAGACGATCGAGGCGTTCAAGGCCTTCACCCCGGCCTTCATCATCAGCGAGGGCACGGGCGGGCCGATCGACTCCACCCTGTTCTACACCCTGTACCTGTACCAGGAAGCCTTCAGCAATTTCCGCATGGGCTACGCCTCGGCGCTGGCCTGGGTGCTGGTGGTGATCATCGCGCTGTTCACCGCCTTCTCCTTCCTCTCGGCGCGCTACTGGGTGCATTACGATGAGTGATATCACCCTCGAAAGCCCGGCCCGCCGCCCGCTGTCGCGGTCGCTGCTGATCCACATCGCGCTGTGCGCCTGCTCCCTGGCGATGCTGTATCCGCTGCTGTGGATGCTCGCCAGCTCGTTCAAGGACGACAGCCAGATCTTCTCCTCGGCCTCGCTGTGGCCGGAGAGCTTCAGCCTCGACGCCTATGTCCGGGGCTGGAGCGGGCTCGACATCAGCTTCGGCCAGTTCTTCTGGAACTCGGCGGTGATCTCGGTCCTGTCGGTGATCGGCAACGTCTTCGCCTGCTCGCTGACCGCCTTCGCCTTCGCCCGTCTGCGTTTCCCGGGCCGCAGCTTCTGGTTCGCGCTGATGCTGGGCACGCTGATGCTGCCCTATCACGTGACCCTGATCCCGCAATACGTGCTGTTCCTTCAGCTCGACTGGGTCGACACCTTCCTGCCGCTGGTGGTGCCGAAATACCTGGCCTCGGACGCCTTCTTCATCTTCCTGATGGTGCAGTTCTTCCGCGGCCTCCCGCGCGAGCTGGACGAGGCGGCGATGATGGACGGCTGCAGCCCGTGGAAGATCTACTGGAAGATCATCATGCCGCTGTCGAAGCCGGTCCTGGCCACGGCGGCGATCTTCTCCTTCATCTGGACCTGGGACGACTTCTTCGCGCCCTTGATCTACCTGAACGACATGGGTTCCTACACGGTCCAGCTCGGCCTCAGGAACTTCGTCGATTCCACCGGCAAGTCGGATTGGAGCGCGCTGTTCGCCATGTCCATCCTGACCCTGCTGCCGGTGTTCGTCTTCTTCCTGTTCTTCCAGCGCCTTCTGATCGAGGGCGTCGCCACCACCGGCCTCAAACGCTGAACCGGGACCCCCGAATGACCATCCGCTTCGCCGCCATCGGCATCAACCACAACCACATCTTCGGGCAGGTCGACGCGCTGCTCGGCGCGGGGGGCGAGTTCGTCGCCTTCCACGCGCCGGAGGACGACCTCGCCGGCCCGTTCCAGACCCGCTACCCGCAGGCGAAGCGCGTCTCCGACCCGCGCGCCATCCTGGACGACCCCTCTATCAAGCTGGTCACCTCGGCCGGCATCCCGGCCGACCGGGCGCCGCTCGGCATCGCCGTGATGAAGGCCGGCAAGGACTACCTCTCCGACAAGCCGGGCATGACCACGCTGGAGCAGCTGGCCGAGGTGCGGCGGGTGCAGGCCGAGACCGGCCGGATCTACTCGATCTGCTACTCCGAGCATTTCCAGACCCGGTCGACCGTGAAGGCGGGCGAGCTGGTCCAGGCCGGGGCGATCGGCCGCGTGATCAACACCGTCGGGCTCGGGCCGCACCGCCTCAACGCGCCGTCGCGACCGGACTGGTTCTTCCAGCGCGCCCGCTACGGCGGCATCCTGACCGACATCGCCTCGCACCAGTTCGAGCAGTTCCTGTTCTTCGCCGGCACGCTCGATGTCGAGGTCGCCTCGGCCGCGGTTGCCAACCGCGGCAACCCGGGAACGCCGGAGCTGCAGGATTTCGGCGAGGCGCTGCTGCGCAGCCCCGGCGCCACCGGCTACATCCGGATCGACTGGTTCACGCCGGACGGGCTGCCGACCTGGGGCGACGGGCGGCTGACCATCCTCGGCACCGAGGGCTATATCGAGCTGCGGAAGTATGTCGACCCGACCGGCCAGCCCGGCACCGACCACCTGATCCTGGTCGACGGCAAGGGCCTGCAGCGGATCGACTGCAGCAATGTCGAGCTGCCCTTCGGCCGGCAGCTGGTCGCCGACGTGCTGGAGCGGACGGAGACGGCGATGAGCCAGGAGCATTGTTTCAAGGCGATGGAGCTGGCGCTGACGGCGCAGGAGCTGGCCGAATCTCGCGAGGGGAGGGCCTGACCATGGCGATCCGCAACGTTGCCGTGATCGGCCTCGGCGTCGGCCGCGGCCATATCGCCGAAGGCTACGCCGCCCATCCGGACAAGTTCCGGGTCGAGGCGATCTGCGACCTGAATCCGGACCGCCTGACCGAGATCGGCGACGAGTTCGCCATCCCGGTGCGGACCACCCGCTTCGACGAGATCCTGCGCATGCGGGAGATCGAGGTGATCGACATCTGCACCCCGCCGACAGTGCATATCGGCCAGGTCCTGGCGGCGCTGGAAGCCGGCAAGCAGGTGATCTGCGAGAAGCCGCTGGTCGGGTCGCTGGCCGATCTCGACCGGGTGGTGAAGGCCGAGGCCGCGGCGCCGGGCCGGGTGATGCCGATCTTCCAGTACCGCTACGGCGACGGGCTGCAGCAGGCCAAGCGGATCGTCGAGGCCGGCATCGCCGGCAAGCCCTATCTGGCGACGGTGGAGACGCACTGGAACCGTGGCGCGAAGTACTATTCGGTGCCCTGGCGCGGCCGGCTGGACACCGAGCTGGGCGGCGTGCTGCTGACCCATGCCATCCATTCGCACGACATCATGACCTGGCTGATGGGGCCGGTGGCCTCGGTCTATTGCCAGACCGCGACCCGGGTGAACCCGATCGAGGTCGAGGACTGCGCCGTCGCCAGCGTGGTGATGCAGAGCGGCGCCCTGGTCTCGCTGGCCGCCACCCTCGGCTCGCAGGTCGAGATCAGCCGGCTGCGCTTCTGCTTCGAGAACGTCACCTTCGAAAGCGGGCTGAAGCCCTATGCCCCGGGGGACGGCCCCTGGCAGATCACCCCGGCCTCGCCTGAGATCGCGCAGCGGATCGAAGGGGCGCTGGCGGATTGGGAGCCAGTGCCGTCGCGCTTCGCCGGCCAGCTCGGCCGCTACCACAAGGCGCTGGAAACCGATGGCCCGCTGCCGGTGACCCTCGACGACGCGCGGCGGTCGCTGGAATTGGCGACGGCCTTGTTCCATTCTGCGGAGACCGGCCGGCCGGTCGAGCTGCCGATCGGCCGGGATCACCCGAAATACGCCGACTGGCGCCCGCAACCCAAGGCCGTGGCATGAGCCTGCATCCAGACCGCCTGTTCTCACCGGACCCGACCCAGCGCGGCATCGCCCGGCGCCTCTATGCCGAGGTCGCCGGGCTGCCGCTGATCAGCCCGCACGGCCACACCGACCCGGCCTGGTACGCGAAGAACGAGGCGTTCCCGGACCCGGCCTCGCTGCTGATCATCCCGGACCACTATATCTTCCGCATGCTCTACAGCCAGGGCGTGCGGCTGGAGGATCTCGGCGTGCCGCGGCGCGACGGCGGCCCAGTGGAGACCGATCCGCGGGCGATCTGGCGCCGTTTCGCCGAGCATTGGCACCTGTTCCGCGGCACCCCGACCCGGATGTGGCTCGACCACACCTTCGAGACCCTGTTCGGGGTGGAGGAGCGGCTGACGCCGGCCAGCGCCGACCGGATCTACGACCGCATCGCCGAGCGGCTGGCCCGGCCGGACTACCGGCCGCGGGCGCTGTTCGAGCGGTTCAACCTCGAGGTCATCGCCACCACGGAATCGCCGCTCGACCCGCTCGACCACCACCGCACCATCCGCGACAGCGGCTGGAAGGGCAGGGTGGTCACCGCCTTCCGCCCCGACCCGGTGGTGGACCCGGAGTTCGACGGCTTCCGCGAGGGGCTGCAGCGGCTCGGCGAGATCACCGGCGAGGACACGCAGTCCTGGCGCGGCTACCTCACCGCCCTGGCGCAGCGCCGTGCCTATTTCAAAGAGATGGGCGCGACCTCGACCGACCACGGCCACCCGACCGCGGCGACGGCCGATCTCGACCCGGTGCCGGCGGTGACGCTGTTCGAAAAGGTCGTCTCCGGCCGGTTCGAGCCGCAGGATGCCGAGCTGTTCCGCGCCCAGATGCTGACCGAGATGGCGCGGATGAGCCTCGAAGACGGCCTCGTGATGCAGATCCACCCGGGCTCCTTCCGCAACCACAACCCGACGCTGCAGCGCGAGTTCGGCCGCGACAAGGGCGCCGACATCCCGACCCGGACCGACTATGTCCACGCGCTGAAGCCGCTGCTCGACCGCTTCGGCAACGAGCGCGACCTGTCGGTGATCCTGTTCACGCTGGATGAGAGCACCTATGCGCGCGAGCTGGCGCCGCTGGCCGGGCACTACCCGACCCTGCGGCTCGGCCCGCCCTGGTGGTTCTTCGACAGCCCGGAGGGGATGCTGCGCTTCCGCGAGCTGGCGACCGAGACGGCCGGCTTCTACAACACCGTCGGCTTCAACGACGACACCCGCGCCTTCCCCTCGATCCCGGCCCGGCACGACGTGGCCCGCCGCATCGACTGCCGCTACCTCGCCCAGCTGGTGGCCGAGCACCGGCTGGACGAGGACGAGGCGGCGGAGGTCGCGGTCGACCTCGCCTACCGGCTGCCGAAGGCGGCGTACAAGCTGTAAGATCCGGCTTTGCAGGAGATCAGCGGGCTTCGGCCCAGGTCTCCTGCAGGTGGCGCCACAGCACCGCCTCCTCCCGGACTTCCAGCAGGGCGGTCGACCGCCGCAGGCTCTCGACGCCACGGACGCTCTGCCATTCGTCATAGGTGCACAGGCGGAAGCCGCCGGGCAAAGGGAGGCGCACGGCGGCGTCGCGGATCTCGATCCGGAACGGCGCGGCCGGGTCGGCATGCGTCCCGCGCGCCCGGCGCAGCCAGCCGGTCACCGCGGCCCGGTCCAGCACCGCGCCATCCGGGGTGATCAGCGTGAAGTCGGAGGGCCAGGCCGGCTCGATCCGGGCGAATTCCGCCGGATCGGTTGCCGCGTCGCCCAGCCAGCGCTCGAAGAACCGGTGCAGCCGTTCGATCTCATGGAGGCAGCGGTCGCCGATCGGGTCGCTCATGTCGGGGCCTGGTCCACAGCGTCTGATTGACTTTTGTCCGGTAAAGGTCCGGAGTCGGGGAACGATCCCCTTGCGCGTACTCCGTCGAGAACAGGTTTTCCCCCATCATGAATTTCCAGCCCGGCCGAAGCGAGGATGTTGCGGCCGTGGTCCCCGCGGCCGTGCACCCCGCCCCCCGGGATCGTCGCATCGAGATTTCGGCCCAGATCCTGGCCGGGCTTGCGCTGCTCGGCAGCCTGTGGTTCGGCCTGCTCGCCGCCCTGCTGGCGGGCCTGCTGATCCACGAGCTGGTGCACGCCGTGGCGCCGGCGTTCCGGCGCTTCGGCTTCCTGCCCAATATCGGACGCATCATCGCCCTCGGCCTGCTGACGGCGGTGCTGAGCCTGGCCGTGATCTTCGGCGTGGTCGAGCTGATCTCGGTCCTCACCGACCGGCCGGAGGGGCTGGTCGCCGTGATGCGCAAGATGGCCGAGGCGGTGGAGCGGGCGAGCCAGCAGCTGCCGCCCTGGATCGTCGCCTACATCCCGAACAGCGGCCAGGACCTCGACACCATGCTGGCGCAGTCCCTGCGCGACCATGCGCGGGACCTGCTGCGGCTCACCACCGATGTCGGGCGTGTCCTGGTGCATATCGTCATCGGCCTCGTGATCGGCGGCATGATCGCCATCGCCGACCTGACGGAGAAGCCCGGCCGCGGGCCGCTGGTCAGGGCACTGGCGGAGCGGGCCCGGCTGCTGGCCCTGTCGTTCCGCCGCGTGGTCTTCGCCCAGGTGCGGATCTCCGCCCTCAACACGGCGCTGACGGCGATCTACCTGGTCGTGGTCCTGCCGCTGTTCGGCGTCCATCTGCCGCTGACCAAGACCATGATCGTGGTCACCTTCGTCTGCGGGCTGCTGCCGGTGATCGGCAACCTGATCTCGAACACCGTCATCTCGATCATCAGCCTGAGCCTGTCGATCTATGTGATGTTCGGGTCCCTGGCGTTCCTGGTCCTGATCCATAAGCTGGAATACTTCATCAACGCCAAGATCGTCGGCACCCAGATCCATGCCAAGGCCTGGGAGATCCTGATCTCCATGCTGCTGATGGAGGCGGCTTTCGGCGTGCCGGGCGTGATCGCGGCGCCGGTCTTCTATGCCTATCTCAAGGTCGAGCTGGGGCGGAGCAAGCTGATCTGACGCTCCGCCCGAAGCCGGGCCTTACATCGGCGGCACCAGCCCGTCCTTGCCGACCTGGACCGCGTGCGAGACCAGCGACCCGTCGGCGCCCTTGACTGCGCTGACGATGACATGGGCGCCCTTGGTCAGCTGGTCGCGGCTGCCCGGCTCATAGGTGATCACCGGCACGTCGGGCGGCACCGTCAGCTTCGTCTCGACGCCCTGGTAGCGCAGCGTCACCACCCGGCCGTCGGTGCCCTCGACCGCGCCGGCGGTGGCGTTGGTCATGGTGCTGCCGGGCTTCAGGTCGAAGG
This sequence comes from Inquilinus sp. NPDC058860, assembly GCF_042743185.1. Lineage (NCBI taxonomy): Bacteria > Pseudomonadati > Pseudomonadota > Alphaproteobacteria > Rhodospirillales > Rhodospirillaceae > Inquilinus > Inquilinus sp. NPDC058860. Next base: position 53,023 of record NZ_JBHYMS010000040.1, read on the forward strand.
GGTGCTGGCCTTCGCCGATGCCGCGCATGCTCTCCGGGAACACCTGCACCTCCAGGGCGCGCAGGCTGCCGTCGGGCTGCGGCATGGCGGCGCTGCCGACATAGCTGCCGGGCTTGATGTCGCGGATGTCGGCCGGGGCGATCGTCCGTACCGTGGCGTCGTCGGCCAGGGTGACGGTCGCGGTGCCGCCGCCGCGGGCGGCGATGGTCATCACCGGCCCGTTCACCGCCTCGATGGTGCCGCGGATGCGCTGCTGGGGCTGGCTCTGAGCCATGGCCGGCAGGGCCGACAGGGCTGCGAACAGGGCCAGGCCCAGGGTCGCGCTGCGCTTCATGATGCTGTCCTCGCTCGGGCGTCGACATCCCCTCGGAAGATCGATACGCCCCGAACCGGCGGGCGGTTACATGAATTCGCTCTCAGGACCCATGGCCGGAGCTCCGCGCCTTCCGCGCCAGGGCGATCAGCAGGGCGTCGTCGACGTCGTCGGACATCGGCAGCCCCTCGGCCTGGCGGAAGGCCGCGGCGGCATCGTCGGAGGCATAGCCCAGCGCCGCCAGCAGCCGCAGCGCCGCCGCGACCTTGGCCGTCGGCGACCGGGCGCCCAGCAGGGCGGCCGCGTATCGGGGCGCATCGTCCTGCTCCGCCAGCGAACGGGCGAACCAGATCACCGCCTCGATCTCGTCGCGCAGCACGCCCCGGCCCGTCTCGTAGGCGATGCCCAGCTCGTTCTGCGCCTCCGCATCCCCCTTCTCGGCGGCGATCCGGAACCAGCGCAGCGCCTCGGCATCGTCCTGGGCGACGCCGCGCCCGGTCTTGAAGTGGCGCCCCAGATGATAGGCGCCCCGCGCATCGTCCTGGTCGGCGGCGAGGCGATAGAGGCGCAGCGCCTTGACGTCGTTTTGCGCCGTGCCACGGCCCTCCTCGTACATCCGGCCGAGATTGACCTGGGAATAGGCATAGCCCCGGTCGGCCGAGCGGCGGTACCAGCGCAGCGCCTCGGCATCATCCTCGGCCACGCCGCGGCCATGCTCGTGCATCCAGCCGAGATTGGCCTCGGCGCGGGCGTAGCCCTGCTCCGCGGCCAGGCGATACCAGCGCACCGCCTCGGCGTCGTCCCTGGGCACGCCCCGGCCGTCGCGATAGAGGTCGCCGAGATCGGTCCGGGCCCGCGCCAGGCCCTGATCGGCGGCGAGGCGGTACAGGCGGGCGGCCTCGGCCTCGTCCTTCGCCACGCCGCGGCCGTGCTCGTACATCCAGGCGAGGTTGCTCCGGGCATGGTCGTAGCCCTGATCGGCGGCCAGCCGGTACCAGCGCACGGCCTCGGCGTCGTCCTCCGCCACGCCCTGTCCCGTGTCGTAGAGGATGCCGACGGCGTTCTGGGCCTCGGCATAGCCCTGCTTCGCGGCCAGGCGGTACCAGCGCATCGCCTTGGCGTCGTCCTCGGCCACGCCGCGGCCGTCATTGTACATGGCGCCGAGCTCGGCCTCCGCGCGCGCATAGCCCTGGGCCGCCGCCCGCCGGTACCAGCGCACCGCCTCGGCCGCATCCTGGGCCACGCCGTGGCCGCTGTCATACATGAAGGCCAGGTTGGTCTGCGCCCGGGCCAGCCCCTGCTCGGCGGCAAGGCGATACTGGCGGACGGCCTCGGCCTGGTCCTCGGCCACGCCGCGCCCGACCTCGTACATCCAGCCGAGATTGGTCCGGGCCTCGGCATTGCCCTGCTCCGCGGCCAGCCGGTAGAGGCGCACCGCCTCGGCATCGTTGCGCGGCACCCCGCGGCCGGACGTGTACAGGTTGCCCAGCAGGCGCCGGCCGGCGGCGGATCCGGCCTCGGCGGCGCGGCCGTACCAATAGGCCGCGGCGGCGGTGTCCGGGGGCGTGCCGCGGCCGTTCTCGGACATGTAGCCGAGGCTGACCTGGGCCGGGGCATAGCCCTGCTCGGCGGCCAGGCGGTAGAGGCGCACCGCCGCGGCCTCGCTCCGCTCCACGCCGCGCCCGTCCTGATACATGTAGCCGAGATAGGTCTGGCCGCGGTCGTAGCCCTGGGCCGCCGACAGCCGGTACCAGCGCACGGCCTCGATGTCGTCCCGGGCGACCCCGGCGCCGTCCCGGTACATGTCGCCGAGATAGGCCTGGCCCTGGGCGCTGCCCTGCTCGGCGGCCATCCGGTACCAGCGGACCGCCTCGGCGAGGTCCCGGTCGACGCCGTCACCGGCCTCGTAGCGATAGCCGAGCCGCAGCTGCGCCTCGGCATCCCCGGACTCGGCGGCCAGGCGCAGGCCTCGCTGCACCGCCTCGGGGCCCGTCGCGGTGATGGCCAGGATGTCGTCGGAAGGATCCGGCCCCGCGGATACGAAGGGCGACGGGGAGGCCAGGGCCGCCGGCGATGCCAGCAGGAGCCCCAGCACGAAACCATGAATGCGCATCTGAAATGACGGTTCGAGAAATCCCCCTTGGTCGCACCATCCTCATCGAAACCGGCCCCGCTGTCGATGCCGATCGTTCCGGGGTCGGTCGATTCCGGCTACGCCTTCCGGTCCGGCGCGCTGTCCGCCCAGCGGGCCATCAGGGTGTTGGACGGCAGGCTCTCGTCGACCAGCTTCTTCGCCGTCTCGATTCCGGCGACCGGCAGGCCCTTCGGATCCAGCAGGCCGATCTGGACCAGCACCGAGGCCTGGTCCCAGTAGATGTGCTCGTTGTACAGCCTGTCGCCGCGGAAGCGGACGATTGCGACCAGCGGAATCTCGACATAACGGCCGGTGGGCGGGATGCCGGGCAGCATCCAGTCGATCTCGACGTCGTGGGTGAAGCAGAACAGCATCTCGTCGACCAGCCGGTCGACGCCGACGGTGTGGCTGATCGGGACCAGCTTCGTGTCGGCCGGCGTCTTCGGGATGAAGTGGTTGGCGTAGAAGCGGTACAGGTCCGCTTGGCCCACGCCGCCGGTCATAGTCGGGATGTGGTTGACGTAGGGCTCGGCCACCATCGTCGCCATGGTGGCGCGGGCGTCGCGAGTGGCGAATTCCAGCTCCGTATGCCGCTCCCACAGCGCCGGCAGGTCGTAATGCGGCCCCAGCGCCCGGCGGAACACGGCCAGGCTGCGGGAATGAGCCATCAGCGAGGCCGGTTTGTCATAGGCCGCCCGGTCCGGCACGTTGAAGCCGTGGTCCGCGCCCGGATAGACGAAGATCTGCACGTCGTCGCGGCCGGCGAAGGCGTCGGCGATGGCGTCGCGCACCGCCGGCGGCAGGTGGCGGTCCTTCTCCGGGCAATGGAACACCATCGGGCAGCGGATCGCGTCGGCCTCGCCCAGCAGCGGCTCCAGCCCGGTGCCGTAATAGCTCACGGCAGCATCGACATGGTGGCGCGCGGCGGTCAGATAGGCCAGGCGCCCGCCCAGGCAGAAGCCCAGCGCGCCGACCTTGCCGCGGCATTCCGGCAGGCGCCGCAGCGTCGCCAGGGCGGCGCCGCAATCGGCCGCGGCGCGGTCGATGTCGAGGCGGCCCAGCAGGTCGCGGGCGCGGGCCACGTCCGCCTCGTCGTAGCCGAGGTCGACCTTCGGCTCCAGCCGCCAGAACAGGTCCGGCGCCAGCACCACATAGCCTTCCTCGGCGTAGAGGTCGGCCACCGCCCGGAGATGCGCGTTGACGCCGAAGATCTCCTGCAGCAGCAGGATGCCGGGGCCGGAACCGCTGGCCGGCACGGCGAGATAGCCCTGGAACCGGCCGCCGTCATCGGCCGTGATGTCGACCCATCTGCTGGTCATCGATCGATCCTCGCTGGCTCCGGCAGGGGCACCCTTCTTTGGGGCGCCGTCCGCGGCTATAGTTTAAACTTAAAGCAGATCGGGTGGCCACCGGCCGTGTTCAGGACTGACGCAGAATGATCGATGCCGAGACCGCGGTCGCCGACCGGCCCAAGGACCACCGCGTCGAGCTGCGGCTGTGGCTGCGGCTCTTGACCTGCACCACCATGATCGAGCGCGAGGTCAGGCGGCGCCTGGCCGAGAGCTTCGACACCACCCTGCCGCGCTTCGACCTGATGGCGCAGCTGTACAAGATGCGCCAGGGGCTGACCCTGGGCGAGCTGAGCCAGCGGCTGATGGTGTCGAACGGCAACATGACCGGGCTGGTCGAGCGGCTGGTCGAAGGCGGGCTGGTGGCGCGCGAGCAGTCGCGGGAAGACCGGCGCAAGCATGTCATCCGCCTGACCGAGGAGGGCGAGCGCCAGTTCGCCGCCATGGCCGCGGCGCATGGCGACTGGGTGGCCGAGATGACGGCCGGCCTCGAGACCGGCGAGATCGAGCGGCTGATGGAACTGCTCGGCCGCACCAAGGCCTCGGTCGCCGAAGCCACCCGCCCATGGGGGCGAGGCCGGGCCGAGTAGGAGCCGCTACTGGCGCGGCCGTCTGACGGCGGTTTCTGCGCTTCCGGTGCTCACGCACCCAAAGTGCGCTGCGCTCCGGTTCTCGAAACCACCGCCAGCCGACTCACGCCAGCGCGCCTCCTATCGGCCCTTCGGCCGTCTGCCTCAGGCCGTCCGTGCCACCCGGGGGGCGACGGCCAGATTGACCACGACCGCGACCAGGATGTTGGCTGCCAGCGCCAGAAGGCCGGCATAGACCGTGACCGTGCCGCCGCCGAAGCTCAGCGCGTGCAGCGGCTTCAGCCCGTCGCTCCACACCACCCAGCTGCCGCCGAAGAAGCCGACCGCCCAGCCGGCCAGCAGGGCGGGCGCGCGGAACCAGCCGACATAGAGGCCGAACACCAGCGCCGGCAGGGTCTGCAGGATCCAGACGCCGCCGAGCAGCTGCAGGTCGAGCGCGAACTGGGTCGGCAGGAACACGATCACCAGGAGCGCGCCGACCTTGACCACCAGCGAGGTGATCTTGGCCACCTGCGCCTCGCCGGCATGGCTGACGCCGGGGTCGACATAGGCCTTCCAGAAGTTGCGTGTGAACAGGTTGGCGGCGCCGATGCTCATCACCGCCGCCGGCACCAGCGCGCCGATGGCGATGGCGGCGAAGGCGAAGCCGGCGAACCAGCTCGGGAACAGGGTCTGGAACAGCGCCGGCACCACGTCGTTCGGGCTGGCGACGTTGAGGTGGGCGGCATGGCCCATATAGCCGAGCAGGGCCAGGAGGCCGAGCAGCAGGGTGTAGGCCGGCAGGAGCGCCGCGTTCTTGCGGATGGTGTTGGCGCTGGCCGAGGCGAAGATGCCGGTCAGGGTGTGCGGATACATGAAGGCGGCCAGGGCCGAGCCCAGCGCCAGCGTGGCATAGGCGACCATCTGGCTGTCGCCGAGCAGCAGACCGCCGGCGCCCTTGGCCTGGAAGGCCTGGTCGGCCGCCTGGAACACGGCGCCGTAGCCGCCCAGCTCCCACGGGATCAGCGCCACCGCGGCCAGCACCGCGATGTAGATCATGATGTCCTTGACGAAGGCGATCAGCGCCGGCGCCCGCAGCCCGGCGGAATAGGTGTAGAGCGCCAGGATGATGAAGGCGATCGCCAGCGGCACCTCGCCGGCCAAACCCTCGCCATGCAGCCCCAGCGCCTTGATCACCGCGGCCATGCCGACCAGCTGCAGCGCGATATAGGGCATCACGGCAAGGACGCCGGTGATCGCCACCGCCAGCTCCAGCCCGCGCGAGCCGTACTGGCCGAACACCACGTCGCCGGCGGTGACGTAGCCGTGCTGCTTCGCCCGCTTCCACAGCTTCGGCATCACCAGGAAGACGAAGGGATAGACGATGATGGTATAGGGCAGGGCGAAGAAGCCGTAGGCGCCGACGGCGTAGACCAGCGCCGGCACCGCGATCACGGTGTAGGCGGTGTAGAAGTCGCCGCCGACCAGGAACCAGGTGACCCAGGTGCCGAATTTCCGGCCGCCCAGCCCCCATTCGTCGATATGGGCCAGCGTCTCGCCCCGCTTCCAGCGGGCGGCCATGAAGCCCATGACGGTGACCAGGATGAAGAAGAAGGCGAAGACGGCGAGGGCGACGACATCCAGCTCAGTCGTCATGGCGCACGCTCCGATAGGCGATCCAGATGATCAGCGCGGTCAGCGGCACCCAGGCGAACTGGTACCAGTAGAAGAACGGGAAGCCCAGGATCTCCGGCTGCCGCGCGTTGTAGAACGGCACCCACAGGAGCCCGACATAGGGCAGGAGCAGCAGCCACAGCACGGGCCGCCGGGAACGCTCAGGCATGGCAAATCCTTCCGTCGCGGGCCTACCCCGGCCCGATTGCGGCCACCCTGCCATCGTCCCTGGACATGTTAACCGGAATTAGCTCATGGCGGCATTGCCGGTGCGGAAACGCGACCCGGCAAAAGCCGCGCGCCTGCGGCAGACGGGCACCGGGCCCGGGGCCGCAGGCGCTGCAGCCGGCCCGCTCAGGGCTTCGGGTGCGAGTGACCCTGGAGCTGGAGCGGCGCCGCCCCCTCGGCCACCGCCGTGATATCCCCGTCGGGCAGCACGATCGCGACGTTCTGCATCATGCCTTTGTCCTCGTGATCGAGGATATGGCAATGCAGCACGAACGCGCCGATATAGCGTTCGTACCGGGTCCGCACCGTGATCTTATAGTCCTGCTTGACCCAGAGCGTGTCCTTCCACACGCCTTTCAGGCCCGGATATTGCGGATCGGACGCATCGTCGGCCCCCGGGGCGCTCACGTCCTTGCCGTTCTTATCGAGGATCGAGACGACCTGGAAGGGATTGACGTGGATGTGGAACGGGTGGCCGCTCCGTGCCGAATGGAGCGTCCATTCGTCCACGCTGCCGAGCTTGAGCTCTCGGGGCGGATCCCTGGGGTCATAGGATTTCGCATCGTCGCCGCTCGCGGTGCTGCTGACTTGGAAGGCGGTCTTTTCGTCCACGGTCCTGATGTTGAAGGTCAGCTCCTGCTTGCCCTTGACGTCGCTCTCCGCAATGTCCTCATGGGGGACGAACTTGGACAGCTTGAGGCCGGCCTTGAGGTCGGCGACGACCACCGGCGCAATATCGGCGGGCATCTTGGCTTCGGCCTGGGCCACCAGGGTATTGACGACATATTGGGAGAGGTTCGGGACCGGCGTGCCCGGCTCGACATCCACGAAGCCGAGCAGCGATGGGTTGGGGGTGTCGCCGTTGACCGACCCCGCCGCCGGGGAGGATGTGTCGATCAGGCAGTACTTGCCCGCCTCCGGAAACACCGTCAGCGCATCCCAGCGGTAGCCGGGCTGGAAGACCGTGACGTTCGAGGCCTGCGCCTGCGCTATGGTCAGCCCGTCCGCCGCGACCCGGAAATGGGAAATGCCCGAGCCGCTGCAGGATTCCTGGATGAAGGTCTGGGCCTCCTCCTGGCTCAGGGTCGCGGGGACCCTGGCCGAGGATTGCATCTTCACGATCCTGAGGCTGATCGTGTCGCGCACGCCGCCATGGATCATCCGCCAGCGCTGGATCTGTCCCTGCGTGGCCGGGATGGTCGGGAGGACGACGCCGTTGATGGAGGTGTACCGTCCCGACTCGGGCCACTTTGACAACTGGTCGTAGCCTTCGATGCTGCCGACATCGGCGGGTCTGTCGCCGTCGGCGGGGTCGCAGCGGTAGGTCTTGCCGTCGTCACCGTACTTAATCTTCCCCAGCTTGCCATCCACCGAGGGCTCGCGGCAGGCGTACTGGATCTGCTGGAACACCATCACCCGGTCCTCCAGGCCCTGCAGCAGCGTGTCGAGATCGCTTGGCTTCTCCTGGGTGGGGAGCCGGCTGCCGCGGATGATCAGCGCTCCGGCCATGCCGCTGGAGACCTGCAGCGCGGTCGAGCCGTGGCGATGGGTGTGATACCAGAAGGTCCCCGCCGGATGCCCGCTCGGGATCTTGTACTCATACTCGAACTTGACGCCGGGGTTGATCGACAGCAGCACATTGTCGCCGTTGCCCGCCGGATTCACCCACAGGCCGTGGGTGTGCAGGTTCGTGCCGTTGAAGCAGTGCGGCGCGTTGACGTCGAAGTCCCGGCCTGAGTGATGCCCTGCCAAGCAGCTCGGGTCCTCCGGCAGCTGGTTGTGCAGGTTGACGTAGATCGTGTCGCCCGGCACGACCTCGATCGTCGGCGAGACGTAAGGGATGTCCGGGTTGACATCCGTGCCGTTGTAGCTGCGCAGCCGGACCTTGTCGTAGCTGTCCGTCGCCGGGTTGTAGATCTCCCCGTCGGTATAGACGATGTTGAGATCCAGCACCTTCTCATGCGGCACCGCCCGGACCGACGGCGTCAGGCTCGCCGGCGCGATCCCCTCGCCGAGGACCCGGGGGTTGGTGATCAACCGCTCCGCGACCTGCGCCGCGGCCGGAACCGTGCCGAAGGCGGCCAGGGCCAGGCCGGCCAGCAGAAGGCGTCCGATGGGGACTTTGGGTTCGACTGCCATATCCACCTCCAAAAGGTTCGACTATCGGGATTGAAGACTCCGTCCGGAAAGGTCGGCCGGTCAGGGGCCGATGCGCACCGTCACGCGCGGAACCTCCGCGGCGGTCGGGTCGCGCTCCGGCCCCCCGTCCTGGGTGATGGTCAGCAGGACGACGACGCGGCCGTCCTCGATCGCCTCCGCCGGCAGGGGCAGCGCGTAGGTCCCGGCCTGCAGCCCGGCGCGCGGGCCGAAGGGCGAGATCACGCCGATGATCTCGCCCGCCGCCGTCAATACGGTGACCTCGCGGCGTCCGATCGGGCCGACCTCGACCACGAGCCAGGCGATCTCGTCCGGCTGCAGCGGGCGGGGCAGGGCCAGAATCCGCTCCTGCGCCGCCACGCTCTCGCCCCCGAGGGCCGGGACGGCGAGCCATCCGAGGACCGCGGCGGCGAGGCACAGCACCGCCCTACGACGGCGTCGCCAGCGAGACGGCCTTGAGCGCGAGGGCTTTCTTGTCCTGTCCATTCGACGGCACCACCTTGATCTTCAGCGTCGCGTCCGCCCCCGCGGCCAGGGCCGTGAAGGCCTGCAGCGTCTGGGGCAGCGGCACCGAGAAGGTCAGGTCCATGCCCCCATGCCCGTGCATGCCCGGCATCGGCGCGCCGAACAGGGCGAAGGTGCCGGCATAGTAGGGGCTGTCGGCCGAGACCTCGGCGACGCCCTCGGGGGCGTTGACGAGGACGTCGAATTCGCGCGGCCCCGCCGGATCCATCGGCCGGGTCAGCGTCATCGCCGCGACCAGCGGCTGCGCCCCGCCGGCGGCGAGATGGCTTTGCACCGCCGCCCGCGGCACGGTGACCGTCGCGACATCGGCGGCCACGGCGCTGTGGATCGGCGGCAGGGATTCGGCGCTCGACACCAAGGCCGTCTTCGGGATGATCTCTTCGCCCGACCCCGGCTCGTAGTCGTATTCGAACGGGGTCGTTTTGAAGTAGTCCTCGGCCTTGCCGTCCGGGACGGGGTTGCCCTGGCCGTCGATGAAGAACAGGAACGGCTCATTGAGGTATCTGTCGCTGTCCGCGTCGGAGGGGTCGGGGGACAGGCCCATCGCCAACTGCTTCCGCGTCCAGACGTCCCACAGCCGGTCCATATTGGCGTGGTGCAGGAAGAACACCGGGTCGACCGGCGACAGGTTGTTGGTCATGTTGCCGAACGGGCCCGGCTGCAGCTCCTTCTCCCCGAGGGAGCCGTACCCGCCGATGTAGTTGTGCACCTTGTTGTGCGGGAACCCTTCGAGCGTGGAGAAGACGGTCGACCGGGGCGGCGGGACGTGGTGCGACGGCGTCTGCGAGCTGGTGAAGCTCTTGACGGGGTCGGTGTCGCCGGCCTTGTTGGTGACGTTGAAGCCCTTGGGCGAGAGCCCCGCGAGGATCTTGCTCAGCAGGACATTGGCGGCGGTCTTGCCGTCCAGCTTCGGATTGTCGCGCGTCAGGTAGCGCGCGCCGCCGGTGATCACGAACGCCTGGTTCTGGGCGATCGGCACGACATCGGGGACCGGCTTGGGCGGATCGCAGGGGATCAGGGTGTAGCCGAGGATGTCCTTCCAGACATCGTCGACGGTGTTGTAGCCCCGCTTGGCCTGCTGCGTGAGCTGGTCGGCCGAGAGGCCTTTCCAATACTCGGTCAGGGCCGGCTTCATGAAACGGGTGAACGCCGCCACGCTGCCGGTATAGGGCAGGAAGGGCGCGCTCGTCGGCGTCAGGAAGTCGTCGAACATCCCGTCCGGGATCCGCGGCAGCTCGGTCCAGTCCCAATAGGGCAGCACGAAGCTGGCATCGTTGGTCACGGTGCGGATGGTCTGCTCGAAATATCCGATGTAGCCGCGATGCCAGACATAGAACCACCAGTTGCCGTGCGGGCAGTCCATCATGTGGACGAAGGCGTTGCGGAACCAGTTGTGCGGGTGGTCCGCCGGCTGGTTCAGCATCGCCTCCACGCCCCTGGCGTAAATGCCCAGCATCCTCTTCCCGGCAGCGCTGGTGACATTCGGACGGGTGTATTTGGCCGCTGCCCGCGCCGGTGTGAGCGGCACTGCCGCGGCGCCGGCCGCGACAGCGGCTGCCACCAGGACATCGCGGCGCGATAAATGGAAATCCGATCGATCCATGTCGGCCTCCCGAAAAATATGACATAATGAAGATGTTGTTCTGTATTGTGAAAGTGTATTGGAAGGAAATCCAATTTATGGGTGCTCACCGATATCATGACATAAAAACATATCAAACGTATAAGGATAATCTCTTGGTTTTATATTTACTATAGAGTCATTTCGATCTTCTGAGATTCATCTGCTGTGAGAATTCTTGAGTCTATGGAATCTCCTGCAAGTGCCTAAAAAAATTTATTTATTCGTAATTTCGATGATGAATCAGTTCTAGGCGACCATATCTTTTTCGGCGGGATATTATTCCATCTCTCCAGATCCCTGTATGCATCATTATTCGTGGCGCAAGAGCGAATTGCAAATTATATTGTTCGGCATAAATTTGTAGCAATAGCGTATCTAATTTATCGAAAGGTCTCTGTCCGGCGGCTCGACGCCGGCCGGCGTGGCAGGCGGCGCTGCAGGTCGTCCATCACGGTGTAGAGCACCGGCGCATCGACCAGGCTGAGCGCGGTCGAGGAGACCAGCCCCCGATCACCGCGATCGCCACCGGCGCACGGATTCGGCGCCGGCGCCGATTTCGTGATGCCGACGGATGGCCCTTCTAAACTCAAAAGGGACGCTTCGCGCCTCGCCATGACGGAAAGGAACCGCAGAGTCGATCTCAAAGGCCGCTGGTGTGATCCGACCCGAAATCGCGCTCAGCTGCTGTCGGGTGCGGGCTTTGGGTCGTCGACATAGAGGCCGAGGCCGAGGGAGCGGCAGAGGCGGTCGGCGACGGTGGCGGTGGTTTCGGTGTCGAGCCACCCGATCACGTCCGGCTCCTGCAGCCGGACCGCGAGCCCGGCCTCAAGCCCCGGCACCCGGGTCGGATCGCGGACCTCGGCGAAGGCCCGCTCCATGGCGGCGGCGACCGCATCCCGGCGCCGGGCCCGCTCGGCCCCGATCGCAGTCGGGCCGCCGGAAGGCCGGGCCGGGCGCGGCGTGGCCGGCCAGCCGAGGGCGCCCCAGCGGGACCACTCCTCGGACAGGCCGAGGCCGCAGGCCAGCCCGGACATCACCGCGCCGACCGGCCGGTCCTCGACCCGGGCCGCCTCGTCCTGGTAGAGGTCCTCGATCCGCTCCTCGAGCTCGTCGACCAGGACCTCGGCGCGGCCGAAATCCTCGACCTCGTCCCAGATCATGCACTTCATGACGTGCTCGACCTCGTCGCGGTGGCGGTCGCGGCGGGCCGGGCGGCCGGCCTCGCGCTCGGCGGACCGGTCCTGGTCGTCGGCGCAGAGGTCCTTCACGGCGCGGGCGCGCTGGGCCAGGGTCTGGCGCACCAGATGGGCGTAGCGGGCGAAGGCGAGGCCGGGGTCTCCGGCCGGGGCCGACGGAGCCTCCGCCGGGGCCGGAGTATCGGTGGCCGCAGGCTGGGCCTCCGCCGCCTGGGCGGCGAGGGCGCGGGCGCCGGCGGCCTCGGCCAGCTGCATGCCGATCTCGGCCAGGCGCGAGAGCATCTCGCACTGCTGCAGCGCGCAGCCGCGGCCATAGGCCTGGACGTTGAAATCGGCAGGGATCTCCTTCATGGAACATATCATGAACGAGTCGCGCAGCCCCGCGCAATGAACATTGTGTTTACGGGTTGGGGGAGCCGAAAGGGCTGCACGGTCTGGCCTCCGGCAGATGCGCAGGCGGCTCGCCGCTCGACATCCTCTCAGCCCGGCCGAATGAAATGATCCGACCTCGCTCCGCTCTAGCTCTTCAGCCGATACCCGGTCCGGAAGATCCAGGCCACGACGGCCAGGCAGGCCGCCAGGAAGGCCAGGGTCATGCCGAGGCTCACCGCGACGTTGACGTCGGCGATCCCGTAGAAGCTCCAGCGGAAGCCGCTGATCAGGTAGACCACGGGGTTGAACAGCGCCACGGTCTGCCAGAAGGGCGGCAGCATCGAGATCGAATAGAAGCTGCCGCCGAGGAAGGTCAGCGGCGTGATGATCAGGAGCGGCACCAGCTGCAGCTTCTCGAACCCGTCGGCCCAGATGCCGATGATGAAGCCGAACAGGCTGAAGGTGACGGCCGTCAGCACCAGGAACAGCAGCATCCAGAATGGATGGAGGACCTGCAGCGGCACGAACAGCCCGGCCGTGGCCAGGATGATCACGCCGAGGACGATCGACTTGGTGGCGGCCGCCCCGACATAGGCGACGACGATCTCGAGGTAGGAGACCGGTGCCGACAGCAGCTCGTAGATCGTGCCGATGAATTTCGGGAAGTAGATGCCGATCGACGCGTTGGAGATGCTCTGGGTCAGCAGCGACAGCATGATCAGCCCCGGCACGATGAAGGCGCCGTAGCTGACCCCGTGGATCTCCTCGATGCGCGAGCCCAGGGCCGCGCCGAAGACCACGAAGTACAGCGAGGTCGAGATCACCGGCGACAGGATGCTCTGCATCAGGGTGCGGCCGGTGCGCGCCATCTCCGACAGGTAGATCGCGCGGATCGCGTAGAGGTTCATCGCCGTTCGCTCACTAGGCTGACGAAGATCTCCTCCAGCGAGCTCTGGCTCGTGCGGAGGTCCCTGAACCGGATTCCGGCATCGGCGAGGGCCTGCATCACCGCGGTGATGCCGGTGCGCTCGCCCTGGGTGTCGTAGGTATAGACCAGCTCGGCGCCGTCGGCCGACAGCGACAGCTGATGCGCGGCCAGCGCCTCGGGCAGGCTGTCCAGCGGCGCCTGCAGCTGCAAGGTCAGCTGCTTCCTGCCGAGCTTGCGCATCAGCTCGGCCTTGTCCTCGACCAGGATGATCTCGCCCTTGCGGATCACCCCGATCCGGTCGGCCATCTCCTCGGCCTCGTCGATGTAGTGGGTGGTCAGGATGATGGTCACGCCCCGGTCCCGCAGCGTGCGGACCAGCCGCCACATATCCTGCCGCAGCTCGACGTCCACCCCCGCCGTCGGCTCGTCCAGGAACAGGATCTGCGGCTCATGCGCCAGCGCCTTGGCGATCAGCACCCGGCGCTTCATGCCGCCGGACAGCGTCATGATCTTGCTGTCCTTCTTGTCCCACAGCGACAGGTCGCGCAGGACCTTCTCGATATGGGCCGGGTTCGCCGGCTTGCCGAACAGCCCGCGGCTGAGGCTGGCGGTGGCCCAGACGGTGGTGAAGGCGTCGGTCGTCAGCTCCTGTGGCACCAGGCCGATGCGGGAGCGGGCGGCGCGGTAGTCGGCGACGATGTCGTGGCCGTCCACCGACACCGTCCCGCCGCCCGGCCGGACGATGCCGCAGACGATGTTGATCAGCGTGGTCTTTCCGGCGCCGTTGGGGCCGAGCAGGGCGAAGATCTCGCCGCGCCGGATCTCCAGGTCGACGCCTTTCAGCGCCTGGAAGCCGGAGGCATAGGTCTTCGACAGGTTCGAGACGGTGATGATCGGCAGCATGGTGGCGACCTTAGCCGATGCGGCGGGTGATTCGATGCGGGTTTGTGAGCCCGGAACGCGGAGGCGGACGGCTGCCGCCCATCCGCCTCCGCCCGGATTGTCATCGACCGCTCGGAGCTCAGGCTGGTGAAAGCGGCCGATCGAGAACGCTCCAGTCGAACGTGCGCGCCCAGTCCGCATAGCCGTGCCAGCCGACCTCGGGGAAATCGCGCCGCAACGCGGCGATATCGGCCGAATAGCCGACCCGGTCGAACCACTCGAACATCAGCGCCGCATCCTCGCTCTGCTGGCGCATCACGGCGACCGGGATCTCCTGATAGCCGATCGGGCGGCCGATGGCCTGCGACAGGATTCTCGCCTGCTCCTCGCCGGGCAATTCGTCCCCGGCGATGTCGAAGCGCCGGCCGAACACCTGCTCGCGCCGCTCCGCCAGCACGGCGACGAAGGCCCCGATATCGGCCACCGCGACCAGCTGCAGGGCGCGTCCGGGCGGCATCGCGAAGGCATGCGTCCCCTGGCGCAGCCCCTCGACCGACCACGGCGCGACGGCGTTCTCCATGAACGCGACCGGCGCGCTGACGGTGTAGGGGAGGCCGAGCCCGGCAATGTGCTGTTCGACGAGATGCTTGCTCTCGAAATGCGGGACGCCGGTCTGCCTGTCGGCGCTGGCGACGGAAGAGTAGATCAGATGCCCGATGCCGGCCGCCTTCGCCGCATCGGCGGCCAGGATCCCCTGCCGGGTTTCCTCTTCCGGCCCGGCTTCGTAGGTGTTGGTCATCAGGAACATCGTGTCGACGCCCTGGGCGGCATTCTGCACGGAGGCCGGATCGGCGAGGTCGCCGGCCACGACGTCGGCCCCGGCCGACGCCAGCCGGCGTGCGGCCTCGCCGTCCGGCTTGCGGGTCAGCGCCCGCACCCGATGCCCCCTGGTCAGCAGCGCATGCGCGACCGAGCCGCCCTGCTGGCCCGTGGCGCCGGTCACCAGCACGTTTCGTTGGATTGTCATGTGTCAGCTCCTTCTGTTTCCGACGGAGCAGAGTTGGGGGCTCGCACATTGGTCCATTATGGTGGATAATTGGAAAACGTCGTCTCACCTCTGGATATAATGCTCGACCTCAACGACGTCCTCGTGTTCGCCCGCGTCGTCGAGGCCGGCAGCTTCACCGCCGCCGCGCGGCTGCTCGGCATGCCCAAGACGACGGTCAGCCGCCGCGTCGCCGCGCTCGAGCGGGCGGTCGGGGTGCGGTTGCTGCAGCGGACGACGCGCAGCCTCGGCCTGACCGATGCCGGGCGCCTCTATTACGAGCAGGCCGGCCAGGCGCTGCGGACCGTCGAGGAGGCGAACCGGCGCCTGGCGGAGGCGCGGGCGGAGCCGTCCGGGACGATCCGGATCTCGGCTCCCGTCGGCTTCGGCGGCTACCTGACCGCCACGGTGCTCGACTTCCTGGCGGCGTATCCGAAGACCAGGGTCGAGCTCCTGCTGACGGATGACAGGCTGAACCTGATCGAGACCGGAATCGACCTCGCCTTCCGGACCGGGGTTCTTCCCGATTCCACGCTGATCGCCCGCAGGCTCGGCTCCACGCACCGGGTCCTGTGCGCCAGCCCGGATTATCTCGCGCGACGCGGCACGCCGGCCTCGCCGGCGGACCTCGCCGGCCATGACTGCGTCATCGCGGGCCGGTCGGCGGCCGGCGCTTCATGGGTGCTGGAGGGACCGCAGGGCCAGGAGACGGTCACGGTGTCCGGGCGCTTCGCCGCGAACGAGATGCAGGTGGTGGCCGCCGGCTCGATCGCGGGCCACGGCATCGCCCTGCTGCCGTCCGGCATCGCCGAGGCCCGGATCCGGGACGGACGGCTGCTCCGCGTGCTGGCCGACTACACGACGGCCGCCGGCGGCATCCATGTGGTCTATCCCAGCAGCCGGCACCTCTCGCCCCTGGTGAAGGCCTTCATAGAGCTTGCCGCCGAGCGAATGCGGGCTAGAGAAGCTGGTGGTCAGCCGCCCGTCCGCTCATCGCTCGTCACCGCGCCGTCGACCAGATGAATCCGTCGGTCCATCCGGGCCGCCAGATCGACGTCGTGGGTCACCGCCACCACCGTCTTGCCGCGCTCGCGCACCAGGGCCGAGAGGATGGCGAAGACCTGCTCCGAGCTATGGGAATCGAGGCTGCCGGTCGGCTCGTCGGCCAGCAGCAGCGGCGGGTCGTTGGCCAGGGACCGGGCCACCGCCACGCGCTGGCGCTGGCCGCCGGACAGCTGGTCCGGCCGCTTGCCGCGATGGTCGGCGAGGCCGAGGGAATCGAGCAGCGCGTCCGCCCGCTCGCGCATCTCGCGGGCGCCGAGGCGGCCGAGCTTGCGCATCGGGATCTCGATATTCTCGCGCGCCGTGAACTCCGGCAGCAGGAAATGGAACTGGAAGACGAAGCCGATCGATTCCAGCCGCAGCCGGGCCCGGCCGCGCTCGTTCAGCGCCGCCGCCTCCTGCCCGGCGATGCTCAAGCTCCCGCCCGTCTGCCGGTCGAGCAGGCCGAGCAGGTACAGCAGCGACGACTTGCCGGAGCCGGAAGGGCCGGTGACCGCGACCAGCTCGCGCTCGCCGATCGCCAGCGACACGTCCTTGACCAGCGTCACCGGCACCGTCTCCGGCAGCACCCGGGTCAGCCCCTTCGCCTCGATCAGCGGGCTCATGTCGCCCCCCGGATGATGTCGACCGGGTTCAGCTTCGCCGCCTGGCGCGCGGGCAGGTAGCCGGCGATCCCGGCGGCGGCCAGGGCGAAGCCGGCGGCGATCAGGTAGTGCCAGGGGCTCCAGGTCAGCGGCAGCCTGGTGATCTCGCGCCCGATATTGGCGCCGGACAGGTGCAGCTCCACCTGCGACAGGGCAAAGCACAGGGCGAAGCCCAGCAGCCAGCCGACCAGCGACCCGGCGAGGCCGAGCGTCAGCCCCTCCAGCAGGAACAGCCGGCGCATGTCCCGCGCCTCGAAGCCGAGCGACTTCAGGATGGCGATGTCGCGCGCCTTCTCATGGGTGATGGTCGAGACGATGTTGAAGATGCCGAAGCCGGCCACCAGCAGGATGGCGCCGACCACCGTGTACATGATGATGTTGCGGATGACGAAGGCCTCCAGCAGGGATTCGTTCGCCTCCTGCCAGGCCACCGCCTTGTAGCCGATCTGCGCCTCCACCCGCCTGGCCACCGCCGGCGCCGCGGCCGCATCGTCCAGCTTCAGCCGGATCTCGTTGATGGCGTTCGGCCGCTCGCTCAGGATCTGCGCGATCTTCAGCAGGACATAGCCCTCGCCCTCGTCGCGGGCGGTGACGCCGGTGTGGAACAGGCCGACGATCTTGACCGCGCGGCTCTGGCCGGTGGCGGAGACCAGGGTGACGGTGGTGCCGAGATCGGCGCCCAGCCGCTTCGCCAGGCTGTCCCCGACCACGATGTTGTTGCCGCCGGCGATCAGCGAGTCGAAGCTGCCCTGGCGGAAATCCTGGGCGATCGAGGAGACGCGCGCCTCCTGCCGCGGCTCGACGCCGAAGATGCTGATGCCGATGTCCTGCCCGGCATAGCGGACCACGCCCTGGGTCTTCAGGCTCTTCGACATCTTTCCGGGGATCCAGGCGCTCAGCGCCGCCACGGCCGCGGTCGGGTTCAGGATGCCGCGCCGGTCGTCCCGCGGCCTCAGGCCGGCGATCGCGACCGCGTCGAATTCGTCCTCGGCCGGCTGGCGCGCCGCGGTGCGGCGCTCGTCGGTGATCTGGACATGCGGCATGGTGTCGATCAGCTGGGCGACGAAATCGTCCTCGCCGCCCTGCATCAGCGCCGCCATGGCGATCGAGAAGCCGACTCCAAGGGCCGTGCCCAGGATCGCGACCAGGGTCTGCCGGCCGCGGCCGATGATATGGGTGACGGCGAGGTCGAGCAGCAGCCGCATGGCTCAGCTTTCCTCCGGCGCCACCCGGGCGCCGTCGGCCAGCGCCTCGGGGAAGGGGGTGATCACACGGTCGCCCTCGGCCAGGCCGGACACCACCTCGATGTCGCGGATGCCGCGGATGCCGGCCGCGATCGTCCGGCGCCGGGCCCGGCCGTCGCCGTCGACCATGAAGACGGCGTCGCCGTTGACTGCCTCGGTGGGAACGAGCAGGGCGTTCGGCACCGTCCGGTTGACGATGTTGACGTCGACCGTCATGCCGATCCTGACCGGCGTGTCGTCCGGCAGGGCCAGGCGCACGCGATAGGTCTTGGCCACCGGGTCGCCCTTCGGCGTGATGCTGTCGACCGTGGCCGGCAGCGCCCGGCCCGGGAAGGCGTCGGCGCGCAGCAGCGCCGTCTGCCCGACCGCGACCAGGGGGATGTCCTCCTCGTTGACGTCGGCGATGACCCAGAGCGGCTTCGGCTCGCCGACCCAGAACAGGATGGTGCCGGGGTCGACGATCTCGCCGACCTCGCCGTCCTTGCGCAGCACCAGGCCACGCATCGGCGCGCGCAGGACGTAGTTCTCCAGCTTGGCGGTCTGGCCGGCGATCATCGCGTCCAGCCGCGACAGCTCGCTGCGCGCCTGGTCCAGCGTCTGGACGCTGGCGACATTGCGGCCGGCCAGGACCATCTGCCGGTCGTGCTCGGCCGCCGCCAGCTTCTGCCGCGCCTTCAGCTCGGCCAGCGTCGCCTCGGCCTCGCGGCTGTCCAGCCGGGCCAGCTCTGCGCCGGGCTCGACCGGCTCGCCCTCGCAATCGCACAGGGCCGTGATCCGCTCCTGGATCAGCGGCGTCACCTTGGCCCAGACGCGCGGCTCGATCACGCCGGTGGCGTAGACGATCTGCGCCGCCTCGCCGCGCCTGGGCGCAACGGTCGCGACCGCGGCGGGGCGGCCGAACAGCCAGGCGGCGGCGCCGGCGATCAGCGCGAGCACCAGGACGGCGGACAGGATGCGGACGGTCTTCAACTGCGGCTCCGACGGCGGCGAGTCGGCGAGAATATATATACGAAACAGTATCGTTTCGATATATGATTCGAGAGAAGGCTCGGAGGGCTCGATGTGACGGCGGCGAAAACAGGGGATCGACGGGCGCCGGGGCGGCCGCGCAGCCGGGCGGCGGAGGAGGCGATCCTGAAGGCGGCGCTGGCGCTGTTCCTGGACCATGGCGTCGAGGGCGCGAGCATCGAGCGCATCGCCAGGCGCGCCGGGGTCGGCAAGACCACGATCTACCGGCGCTGGTCGTCCAAGGAGGAGCTGCTGGCCCAGGCGATCGGCCGCGTGCGCGAGGATGCCGAGCGCGACATGGGCGTCACCGACTTCCGCAACTTCGCCGAGATGCCGCTGGGCCCGACGCTGCGCCTGATGATGGAGCAGGGCGCCGAGCTGATGGCGAGTGAGGGGAACCGCAAGCTGCTGGCCCGGCTGATCGGGTCGGTGCAGAGCCATCCGCGGCTGATGGCGATCTATTGGGAGACCTATCTGCGGCCGCGGCGCGAGGCCTTCGGCGTGCTGCTGGAGCGGGCCAAGGCGCGCGGCGAGCTGCCGGCCTCGGCCGACACCGCCATGCTGCAGGACATGATGGGCGGTGCCATGCTGCACCGCCTGCTGATCGACCCGGCGCCGCCGACCGCGGAGGATCTGCGGGACTATCTCGGCCGGCTGCTGCAGCAGCTGGGACTGGCCGAGCCGGGGAAGCAATAGCGGCTCAGCCCAGATACTCGCCCGCGGTCAGGACGGTGGCGGCGACGGCCACCGGCTGTTTCGGCCCGCTGGTGGTCCTGATCGCGATCCGGCCCGCCCCGTCGAAGCCGACGCTCGTGCCCGGACCGTCGAGGTAGTAGGGCCACAGCCCGAGGGCTGCGTTCGACCGGATCAGCGCCTGGTCGGCCGGGCCGAAGACGGCGGTCGAGGCGGATCGGGCATCGATCGCCGCCACCACGCTCAGCCCGGCCAGGACGCGCGGCATCGTGCCGTCCGGCCCGAAGGTCGAGTCCCAGGTCACGTCGGAACCGCCCGGCCAGGGCGGGCCGCTCCGGGTCGCATAGGCCAGGGCGAGGGCGGAGGACACGTACCAGTCCCCCGGCCTCGGCGCGAAGCTCAGGGCATGGGCGAAGGAGAGGTCGGCGGAGACGTCGCCGGACGCGAACTGCGCGCTCGGCCCGCCGGCCGTGGGGCTCTTGGCCCACAGCCCCCAGAAGCCGGGTTCCGGCACCGCCGTGCTGGTGAAGGGGAAGGCCAGGGACGGGGCGGATCCCAGCAGCTTCAGCAGGCCGGCGCAGCCGATGCTCCAGTCGGGCGGCCTGGCCCCCCAGGCGGTGAGCCGCCGCTTGGCCGCGGCGATCGGGTCGAGCGGGTTCGTCCCCGCGACCAGCGCGCCGATCAGCGCGGCATAGGCGGTGAAGAACCGAGTGCCGGAGGCCGCGTAGATCGGCGAGCCGAGCGGGATCGCGTCGAACAGCGACCACAGCGCCTGGTCGTCGCCGGTCGGCAGCGGCAGGGCCGGCTGAAGCACCCGGCCCCGTGGGGCCGGGTGCGCGAGCGCCGCCAGCTCGGCCGCGGCGAAGCGGGCCTGCAATTCGTCGAACGAGGTCATGGGGTCCTTCCGGAGCAGGCCGGAGAAAAGGAGGGCCGCCGCGGCGCATTGCCGGCGCCGCGGCGGGCCCGGGGTTGGCGGGCGTGAGCGGGGCGGGTAGAATGTGGGGGGCCGCCCCAGTGTCGTTTAAAAAAATACCAGCCCACC
>NZ_JBHYMS010000041.1:0-72465 GCF_042743185.1 Inquilinus sp. NPDC058860
CCCCCCGCGGGAGGGGGGTAGGGGGAGGGGGCTGTCGATCGAAGAGTGGGGAGCGAGCAGGATCGTCCGCTCCGGCGGCGCGAACCCCCTCCCCCTGGCCCCCTCCCGCGAGGGGAGGGGGGACTCATCAGGATCGGTGCGTGAGCCATCGAGCCAGGCGGGGCTACTTCGCCGCCCAGGTGTTGAAGCGCTCGGTCAGGCTGTCGATGTTCTCCAGCCAGAACTCGGCGTTCAGCTCGACCGCCTGGGACATGTTGTCCGGGTTGGTCGGCAGGCCCGGCAGGTATTCCGCCGGGATCAGCGGCGTCGCCGCCTTGCTGGTCACGCCATAGGCGATCTTGGTCGGCAGCTTGGCCTGGTTCTCCGGCTTGCCGACGAAGGCCAGGAACTTGGTGGCGGCGTCGACATTGGGCGACCCCTTCAGGATCACCCAGCTGTCGATGGTGAACAGGCTGCCGTTCCAGACGACGCGGAAATCCTTCTTGTCGGCGACATTGGCGGCGGCGATGCGGCCGTTATAGGCGGTGGTCATCGCCACCTCGCCGGCCGCCAGCATCTGCGGCGGCTGGGCGCCGGCGGTCCACCAGATCAGGTTCGGCTTCAGCTCGTCCAGCTTGCGGAAGGCGCGGTCCACGCCCTCCGGCGTCGCCAGCACCTTGTAGACATCGGCCGGGGCCACGCCGTCGGCCATCAGCGCGGCCTCCAGGTTGATCTTCGGCCCCTGGCGCATCGCCCGCTTGCCCGGGAACTTCTTGACGTCCCAGAAATCGGCCCAGCTCTTCGGCCCGTCGGCAAACTTGGCGCCGTCATAGGCGACGACGTTGTTGTAGACGATGGTGCCGACGCCGCAATCGTTCACCGCCGCCGGCAGATAGGCGTCGCGGCCGCCGATCGCATCCCAGTTCAAGGGCTCGAACAGCCCTTCCTCGCAGCCCAGCGCCAGCTCCTCGGATTCGACCTGGACCACGTCCCAGCTCGAATCGCCGCCCTCGACCTTGGCGCGCAGCACGCCGATGCCGCCGTCCCAGCTCTCGTCATGCATCGGGGTGCCGGTGGCCTTGAACGGCTCGAAATAGATCTCGCGCTGCGCGTCCTGATAGGCGCCGCCCCAGGACACGACGGTCAGGTCGCGGGCCATGGCGGGCGCGGCGATGCCGGCCGCCAGCACTGCCGCGGGCAGGAGGCGGGTGAAACGGATCATGACGGAGACTCCCTGTTTTTTTGCGGCCTGGAGCCGGTTTGACGCCTGTTCGAGACGGCGCTGGCGTGAGTCGGCTGGTGGTGGTTTCGAGAACCGGCGCGCAGCGGACGTTTGAGTCCGTGAGCACCGGAAGCGGAGAAACCGCCGCCAGACGGCCACGCCAGTAGCCGTATCGGACGGGCGTCAGACGTGCTGGCCGCCGTTGATGTGGACCTCGGCGCCGGTAATGTAGGACGAACCGGAGGTGCAGAGGAACATGATCGTTGCGGCGACCTCCTCCGGCTTGCCCAGCCGCTTCATCGGGATCTCGCTGTCGACCATCGCCTCGGTGCCCGGCGACAGGATCGAGGTGTCGATCTCGCCCGGCGCGATCGCGTTCACCCGCACGCCATGGGCGCCGAACTCGTGCGCCATCTCGCGGGTCAGCGCCGCCAGCGCCGCCTTCGAGGTGGCATAGGCCGGGCCGGCGAAGGGGTGCACCCGGCCGCCGGCGATCGAGGTGACGTTGATGATCGTCCCCTTCGCCGCCCGCAGCGGCTCGAACAGCCCGCGGGCCAGCAGCGCGGTGGCGAACAGGTTGACGTTGAACACATGGGTCCAGGTCGCGTAGTCGGTGGTCAGCACGCCCATGCGCTTGCCGCCGGGCAGCTTGGGCGAGATGCCGGCATTGTTGACCAGCGCGTCCAGCCGCCCGTGCGGCAGCCGTGACCGCAGCGCGGACAGGCCCTGCTCAATCCCGTCCAGCTCGGCGAGGTCGAGCTGGACGTGGTTCTCCTCGCCCGCATGCCAGGGGCATTCCTTGGAGAAGGCCTGGCGCGAGACGGTGATCACCCGCCAGCCGGCGGCGCTGAAGCGCTTCACCGTGGCATGGCCGATGCCGCGGCTGGCGCCGGTCAGGATCAAGGTCTTCGGCTCGTCCGTCGGGGCCGTGGACATGGCTGCACCTGGTTTGAAGAGATCGATCCTTGAGAACGGATCGCGATCGCATCATGCGGTGCGTCGCCGCATCCGTCCAGGGCAGGGGAGGCATGGCTGCCGCTACCCCATGCCGCATCCCGCACCCCGTGTAGGTTGGGTTCGCGGCGCGCGAACCCAACATCGTGCCGTCCGAGCCAGTGTTGGGTTCGCAAGCGAACCCAACCTACGCCACTCGATTATGGTTGGGCTAAGATCAGGCCGGGCGTGGCAGAGGCGGCGTTCGGCAGGCGCGCCAGCTCGGGCAACTTCGGCAGCGGCGCCTCGTCCTCGGCGTCGATGGCGCTGACCAGGCCGAGCGGATGGTGGATCGTCTCGACCCCCGGGGCCGCCAGCAGGATCGGCGGGCCGCCCTCCAGCACAAATCCCGAGCGCCACAGCCGCAGCACCTGGCGGCTCGTGCCGCCGGCGTCGGGCCGGATCAGGGTCAGCACCGGCATCCGCCCGTCCTGCAGCACGGGGGGCACCGGCAGGGTCCGGGCATCGGCCGCGTCGTCGAGGAAGCGGAGGGCGTTGGCCAAGGTCCAG
Source organism: Inquilinus sp. NPDC058860 (assembly GCF_042743185.1). Classification (NCBI taxonomy): domain Bacteria; kingdom Pseudomonadati; phylum Pseudomonadota; class Alphaproteobacteria; order Rhodospirillales; family Rhodospirillaceae; genus Inquilinus; species Inquilinus sp. NPDC058860. The sequence continues at coordinate 2,705 of NZ_JBHYMS010000041.1, forward strand.
CCGGACGGGGCGGTCCAGCCGGAGGCGGCGAGGGCGGCGGCCAGCGCCTCCGGCGGCCCGGCCCATTGCAGCAGGAAGGGCTGCTCGGCCTCGCCCTCCAGGTCGATGCGGCGCTGTGGCAGGCGGCGCCAGCCCTCCGCCCGCCACTCCGCGGCCGGGATCGCGACGAGGGTCTCGCGCGGCACGTACATCGCCGCGGCGCCGCGGTAGCCGGTGGCGACATGGACGCCTCCGGCGACCGCCAGGGCCAGCAGCAGCGCCACGGCGAACCGGCGCGGCCGGATCCGCTGCGGATCGGCCAGGCGGAAGGCCATGGCGAAGGCGATGGTCATGCCCAGGCCGAAAAGCAGCCCGGCGGCGACGTCGGACGGCCAATGCGCCGCCAGATAGACGCGCGAGGCGCAGATCAGCCCGATCAGCGCGGCGGCGACCGTCAGCGGCACCAGCTGCCAGCGCCCGGGCAGGCCGCGGGCAACCAGCCAGCCCAGGATGCCGTACAGCACGGCGGAGAAGGCGGCGTGGCCGCTCGGGAAGCTGAAGGCGTCGGCGCCGCTGTAGAGGTCGGTCGGCCGGGCGATCTGCAGCCGCCCCTTCACGAGCGGCACGAAGCCGGCGGTGACGGCGACGGCGATGGCGACGCCGCCGGCCCGGTGCCAGGCCCGGTGCAGCAGCAGCCAGCCGATCGCCGCGACCACCAGGGCCGTGACGGTGCGGCCGTCGCCCAGCATGGTCACGATGGTCAGGGCCGTGTCGCCCCAGGGGGTGCGCAGCCCCTGGACGAAGGCGCTGATCGCGCCGTCCGCTGTGGCCAGCCCGCCATGGGCCACCAGCCGCAGCAGGTTGACGAAGCCGGCGACCAGCACCAGCACCACGGCACCCAGCGCCGCCATGACGCGCAGGTCCGACTCCTCCGGATCGGCCAGCCGCGCCAGCAGGCGGGCAGGGCGGCCGCGGGCCGACGCCCAGCGGTGGACGGCGTGCTGCGTCCAGCCCAGCAGCGGCACCAGCCGGCGCCAGATCCAGCGGGTGGCGACGACCAGCAGCCACAGCGTCAGGGCCAGCACCGCCAGCAGCGCCACCAGCCGGCCGCTGACGGCGCCGAGCGCGCCCAGCGAGGCGCCCAGCAGTGCGCCGCCCAGGATATGGGCCGGCGCCCAGACGATCGCCGAGGCGATGTTGACGGCATAGAACAGCCCCGGCCGCAGGCCCAGCGCGCCGGCCACCATCGGGATCATCGGCCGCAGCATCGGCAGGAAGCGGCCCAGCGCGATGCTCTTGCCGCCGTGCCGGCGGAAGAAGGCCTCGCCGCGGGCGACCAGCCCCGGATAGCGGCTCATCGGCCAGGCGCTCAGGATGGTGCCGCGGTAGCGCCGCCCGAGCTCGTAGGACACGCCGTCGCCGAGGATCGCGCCGGCGGTGGCCCAGACCAGCATCGGTCCCAGCGGCAGGTGGCCGAGCCCGACCACGGCGCCGACGCCGATCAGGATCGGCGAGCCGGGGATGAACAGCCCGACCACCGCCACCGATTCGGTCAGGGCGATCAGGAAGATCAGGAGGCCGGCCCAATGCGGATGCTGGCCGATGAATTCGATGACCGCCTGCGCGATGTCGGTCATGCCGTTGTCCGTCCTGCCGTCATCGCGACTCCGTCATCCTCGAACCGGTGTCATAGCTCGCGATTTCCGCGGCTCGGCGCAACCCTGCCGGTCGTCGCGGCGAAGCGGTTGCCGTCGGCGGCGAAGACTGCCACATGAGACTGGTGTCGGATGGAGCGGAAGAATGGCGATGAGGGGGAGGATTGTGGCCCTGGCGCTGGCCGGGCTGCTCGGCTGGTCCGTGGCCGGATGCGCCGCGACGCCCGCCCCGGTGCGGCCGGCCCCGGTCCGGCCTGACGGCGGCGTCGTGCTGCTCGGCGAGACCCATGACCGCGTGGCCGACCATCACTGGCAGCTGCAGCGGATCGCGGCGCTGCGGGAGGACGAGCCGGGCCTCGCCATCGGGCTGGAGATGGTGCCGCGCAGGCGCCAGGCCGCGCTCGACGCCTGGACCGAAGGCCGGCTCGACGAGGCCGCCTTCCTGCGCGAGGTCGACTGGGACCGGTCCTGGGGCTTCGATTTCGCCCTGTACCGGCCGATCTTCGCCTTCGCCCGGATGAACCGCATCCCGCTGATCGCGCTGAATGTCGACCGCGATGTGGCGCGTGCCGTCGGAAAGGATGGCTGGTCGGCGCTGCAGGCCCGGCCGGAGCTCGATCTCGGCCGGCCGGTGCCGCCGTCTTCGGACTACAACCGATATCTCGCCGCCGCCTTCGCCGGGCATGGCCGCGCGGCGGAGGGCGACGCCCTCAACCGCGGCTTCCGCCGCTTCGTCGAGGTGCAACTGCTGTGGGACCGGGCGATGGCGGCGCGCATCGCCGAGGCGCGGGCCGCCGGGACGCCGCTGGTCGTGGTGCTGGCCGGCAGCGGCCATGTCCGCGACGGCATCCCGCGCCAGCTGCGCGATCTGGGCTATGCCAGCACATCGCTGGTGGCGCCGGACGCCGAGGGCGGGATCTGATCCGAACCTGCTGCACTGCCTGAATTGTGACATGAAGCTGGAGGATCGTCTGGTCCGGTTGCTGTGAATATTGAAAGGCGACTGGCTTGATTACGCTTCGTCGAAGTGAATCCGATTCACTTTTCAGCAGGAGGACTTCCTCGATCCGGCCGAAGGGTCTGGCCTTGCTGGCGGCCGCTGCCCTGGCCCTGCATCTCGCGGCCGCGCCGGCTTCGGCCGCGACGCCGGCGGAGCTGACGCAGAAGCATCTGTATGCCGGCTCGATCGCCGAGGGCGAGAAAGCCCTGGCGGCGGTCCTGGCGAAGAAGCCGGACGATGCCGAGGCGATCGCCGGGCTCGGCCTGATCCGTCTGGCCAAGGCGACGGAGCGGTTCAGCCAGTCCCTCTACCGCTACGGCTTCCGGCCGCCGGAAGACCCGATGATGACGGTGCCGCTGCTGACCATGCCGGTGCCGCCGAACCCCGAGCCGGAGGTGATCCGCTACGAGGACGCCCGCGCCATCCTGCAGGCGCTGGTCGACGATCTCGACGCGGTCGACCGCACGCTGCAGCCGCTGGACGACCGGCCGGTGAAGCTGCCCATGGCCATGGGGCGGGTGAAGCTCGACCTCGCCGGCAAGGGCCGGGGCCAGGCCACGCTGTACGATGTGTACAGCGCCGTGCTGCTGGGCGGACAGGGCGACCCCGCCAATGCCGGCAAGCTGGTGATCGCCTTCGACACCGGCGACGTGCTGTGGCTGCGGGCCTACACCCATGTGCTGCGCGCGGGCGCCGAATTCCTGCTGGCGCGCGACTGGCACCGCAGCTTCGACGCGGCCGCGCACCTCCTGTTCCCGCGGCCGGATTCGCCGCTGGCGGCGGCGCTGTCCCTGCCCACCCAGGGGATGTTCACCGGGGCGGAGGACGGGCGGATCGCCGACGGCATCGCCTGGATCCATCTGCTGAACTGGCCGGTGGCGGAGGCCGACCGGCTGCCGCGGGCGCGCGAGCATCTGCTGGCCGCGGCGAAGCTCAGCCGGGAGATGTGGGCGTCGATACGGGCCGAGACCGATGACGACCGCGAATGGCTGCCGAACGCCAGGCAGGCCAGCCTGATCCCCGGCATGGCCATGACCGACGAGCGCATCGACTCCTGGCTGGCGCTGATGGCGGAATCCGAGGCGGTCCTGAACGGCGAGAAGCTGCTGCCGCATTGGCGCTTCGACCAGGGCTTCAACCTGCGCCGCCTGCTGGAGTCGCCGCAGCCCTTCGACCTGGTGCTGCTGCTGACCGGCACCGCCATGGTGCCCTATCTCGAGGACGGCCCGGTCAGCGACCGCTCCTTCTGGGAGCAGGCGACCGCGGCCTTCGAGGGCGAGTTCGTCAGCTTCGCGGTCTGGATCAACTGAGCCCGAGGGCTCAGTGCGTCAGGATGTTGACCAGCCGGCCGAACGGGTCGCGGACGTAGAAGCGGCGTACGCCCCAGGGCTCGTCGGCCGGGCCGTATTCGATCGCGAGGCCCATCGCCACCGCCTTGCGGTGCACCGCATCGACGTCGTCGACCTCGATCGAGATGTCCGGCACCGGCGTGCCGGACCCGCCCTCGGTCATCACGCTGAGCTGCGGCGTCATCGTCGCGTCGGCGGTGAAGGTCTGGATCCAGCCCATATCCATGGCCAGTTTCAGCCCCAGCAGGTCGCCGTAGAAGGCCTGCGCCCGGGCGACGTCGCCGGTGGCGATGTTGGTGACGATCCGCTTCACGGCCATGGGGTTCCTCCGATGGTCTTGGACGCCGCCCTCATCCTGCCACGGCCGGCCGCCGGCCTTCCAGCAGGTCGCGCCGGCGGGCCAGGGCGGCGGCCATGAATTCGGTGAAGGCGCTGACCCGGGCGGTGCGGCGCAGGTCCTCATGCGTCAGCACCCAAAGCGCCGCGTCCTCGGGCACGGTCGGGGTGGCGATCCGAACCAGCCCCTCGGTGGCGTCGCCGAGATAGCAGGGCAGGGCGGCCAGGCCGATTCCGGCGCGGGCCGCGCGGCAGACCTCGACCAGCGAATCCGCCCGCAGCGCGATCGTCGCCTCAGGTAGCGCCCGGCGCATCCAGCGGGCGACCGAGGTGCCGGCCAGGCTGTCGTCCGGCGCCACCCAGGGATGCGCCGCCGGGTCGACCGTCCCGGCCCGCGCCGCCGGGTGGCTCGTCGCGGTATAGGCGGCGAAAGCGATGCCGGCGACGCGGCGGCCGACCAGCGTCTCCGGCGGGTCCAGCACCGGCCGGATGGCGACGTCGGCGTCGCGCCGGGTCAGGTTCGCCATCAGGTTGGCAGTCGTGACCTCGATCACGATGCCGGGATGCAGCTCGCGGAACTGGGCCAGCAGCGGCGGCAGAACCGACGCCGTCAGCGTATCGGCCGTCGCCACCCGCAGCGTGCCTTCCAGGCGCAGGTCCTGGCCGGCCAGGCGGCGCTCCAGCGCTTCGACCGTCGCGGCCATGCCGCGGGCCGCCGCCGCCAGCTCCTCGCCGCCCGCGGTCAGGGCGTAGCCGGCGGGCAGCCGGTCGAACAGCCTGAGGCCCAGCCGCTGCTCGAAGCCGCCGATCCGCCGCAGCACCGTGGTGTGGTTGACGCCGAGCCGCCGCGCCGCCCCGGCCAGCGAGCCGGCCTCGGCCACCGCCAGCACCGTCTGCAGGTCCTCCCAGTCGATCCGGTTATCCATGGCGTGGCCTGTGCATCTATGCAGATGATCGCTGCAGTATCGCAGATCGCACTGCGCCAGTGCACTCTTCATCTTCTCCCCAGCGGCGGGACCGGCCCGCCGATGGAGAGACAGAGATGACGCCGATCCAGCTCTACACCTGGCAGACGCCGAACGGGCACAAGGCCTCGATCATGCTCGAGGAGACCGGCCTGCCCTATGAGGTGCACGCCGTCGACATCGAGCGCGGCGAGCAGCGCGAGCCGGCCTTCCTGGCGCTGAACCCGAACAACAAGATCCCGGTGATCACCGACCCGGACCGCGGCCGCACCGTGTTCGAGAGCGGCGCGATCCTGACCTATCTCGCCGAGCGCTCCGGCAGGCTGCTGCCGGCCGATGCCGGGGAGCGGCTGACGGCGCTGCAATGGACGCTGTTCCAGGCCGCCCATCTCGGCCCGACGCTGGGCCAGCTGTGGAACTACAAGATCTTCGCGTCCGAGAAGATCCCGTATGTCATCGACCGTTTCGAGGCCGAGGCGGCGCGGGTGTTCCGGGTGCTGGACGGCACGCTCGGCCGGCGCAGCCACCTGGCCGGCGAGGCCTACGGCATCGCCGACATCATGAGCTGGCCATGGATCCATGCCGGGCTGGTGCATATCGGCCTCGACCTGGAGGCCAGCCCGAACCTGCGCCGCTGGTACGACGCCGTCGCCGCCCGGCCCGCCGTACAGCGCGGCCTGCGCGTGCCCGTCCTCGGCAGCCGGGATTGACCGAACGATCGGTCGGAGAATTCGCCGTGCTAGGCGCGCCCCAGCTGTCCGGCCGACTGTCGCAGCGTCTCGGCCAGCGCCCGGGCCGGCTCGGACGGGCCGGCGGTGCAGACCACGAACTCGACCTCCGGCAGCGGCGGCAGCCCGTCCTCCGGCCCGGCGATCCGCAGCCCCGGCCCGATCGCGCTCTGCGGCAGCGGCGTCACCGCCAGCCCGGCCAGGGCCGCGGCGCGGACGCCGGCGACGCTGGGGCTGACATAGGCGATCCGCCACGGCCGCCGGGTTCCGGCCAGCCCCGCCAGAGCCGCCTCCCGGTACGGGCAGGGCTCCGGGAAGAAGGCCAGCGGGATCGGGTCGGGCAGCGGGCCTATATCGACGGCAGCGGCCCAGGCCAGCGGCTCGCGCCAAAGCGTCCAGCCGCGGCCGTCGCCATGGCAGCGGCTGCACAGGATCAGGTCCAGCCGGCCCGTGTCCAGCGCCTGGAACAGCGTGGTGGCGATGCCGACCTCGACCTCGATCCGCACCGCCGGATGCTGCGCCCCGAAGCGCCGCAGCACCTCCGGCAGGCCGGAGCCGGCGACATCCTCCGACGCGCCGATCCGGATTCCTCCGGCCAGCGACGAGGCCGACAGGCTGGCCCGGGCGTCCTGGTTCAGGCGCAGGATGCTGCGGGCATAGCCCAGCAGGGTCTCGCCGGCCTCGGTCAGTGCCACCGACCGGGTGCTGCGCCGCAGCAACGGCCGCCCGGCCTGGTCCTCCAGGCGGCGGATCTGGGCGCTCACCGTCGACTGGGTGAGGTGGAGGTGCTCCGCGGCCCGGGTGAAGCCCTGCAGCTCCGCCACCGCCACGAAGCTGCGCAGCAGCTCGGTCTCGAACATGGCGTCAATATATCGTAGATCGCCATCAATATCATGAGATCTATTCGTTTATCCTCTGAACGCCAAGCCGCTAGCCTGATCCCCATCCCAGCAGGAGACCCCTATGGCACGGCTGCTCTATGTCGAAGCGTCGCCCCGCAAGCAGCGCTCGGCCTCGATCGAGGTCGCGCGCGCCTTCCTCGCCGCCTATCGGGCGGCCCATCCCGACGACGAGATCGAGACGCTCGATCTCTGGGCCGCCGACCTGCCGGAATTCGACGGCGCGGCGCTGGAGGCGAAATACGCCGGGCTCAGCGGCACGCCCCTGACCGAGGCGCAGGAAACGGCCTGGCGCCGGATCCGCGAGCTGGCCCAGCCGTTCCACGCGGCCGACCGGCTGCTCTTCGCCGTGCCGCTGTGGAACTTCGGCATCCCGTACAGGCTGAAGCACCTGATCGACATCGTGTCGCAGAAGGACGTGCTGTTCTCCTTCACCGAACAGGGCTTCTCCGGCCTGCTGCCGGGCCGCAAGGCGGCGGTGATCTACGCCCGCGGCCTCGACTACGGCCCCGCGGCCTTCACCCCTGCCGCCGGTTTCGACTTCCAGAGGCCCTATATGGAGATGTGGCTGCGCTTCATCGGCATCACCGACATCACCGCGATCACGGTCGAGAAGACGCTGTTCGGACCGGAGGTGGACACCGGGGCCCGGGCCGAGGCGAAGATCTGGGCGGAGGCGGTGGCGAAGACCTTCTGAGGCACCTCTCCGGACGGCTGCGGTGCCGGTTCCTCCCGCTTGCGGTAGGATGGCCGCAGCCATGATCCGGGAGGGCGCCATGGAGATCGAGCAACAGGTCGCACGTCATTACGGCCGCAGCGGCATCGAGCAGGCGATCCTCGAGGCGCTGCGGGCCAGCGGCAAGGATGTCGAGCGTCTCGCGCCCGGCGACCTGTCCGGCGCCGACGAGTTCCATCTCGGCTGGCACGCCGCGACGGCGGAACTGGCGCGGGATCTCGGCCTCGGGCCGGATCTGCATGTGCTGGAGGTCGGCTGCGGCATCGGCGGGCCGGCCCGGCATTTCGCCGCGGCCCATGGCTGCCGGGTCACCGGCATCGACCTGACGGCGGAGTTCGTCGAGGCGGCGGAGGCCCTGACCCGGCGCTGCGGCTTGGCCGGCCTGGTGTCGTTCCGCCACGGCAGCGCGCTGGCCATGCCTTTCCCGGACGCGGAATTCGACGCCGCCACCCTGATCCATGTCGGCATGAACATCGCCGACAAGGCGGCGCTGTTCGCCGAGGTGCGGCGGGTGCTGAAGCCCGGCGCGCGCTTCGGCGTCTACGACATCATGCGGGTGGGCGAGGGCGAGCTGCCCTACCCGATGCCCTGGGCGGCGGTGCCTGACACCAGCTTCGTCGAGCCGCCGGAGACCTATCGCCGGCTGTTGGACGAAACCGGCTTCACCATCGAGGCGGAGCACAGCCGGCGTGACCTGGCGCTCCGGCTCGGCCGCGAGATGCGGGAACGGGCGGCCATTGAGGGCGCCCCGCCGCTCGGCCTGCACCTGCTGATGGGGCCGGCGACGCGGGAGCGCATCGGCAATGTCATGGCGGCCCTGGAGCACGGCCTGATCGCGCCGACCGAGATCATCGCCCGCGCCGGCTGAGCCGGCTGCCGGCATTGGGGTCTAGCGCAGTCACTTCCGATATGATTTCATAATGAAATCATTTTGCGATCGGAATCCGCAATGACCTCGTCCTCCGCCGTTCCCGTCCTGGAGCTCGGCCGCTGGCTGCCCTACCGGATGTTCGTGGTCGCCGGGCGGGTGGCGGAGCTGCTGGAGAGCTTCTACGGCCCGCGCTGGGGCCTGGGGCTGCCGGCCTGGCGCATCCTGGCGGTGGTGGCCGACCGGCCGGGCGTCAGCGCCCGGGAGATCGCGCGGGCCTGCGGCCTCGACGCGGTCGCGGTCAGCCGCGGCATCGCCCAGCTCGCCGCCCTCGGCTTCGCCCGGCGCGAAGCCGGGCAGCAGGACCGGCGCTACGCCTCGGTGACGCTGACGCCGGAGGGCGAGGCCGCCTTCGCCGAGATCGCGGCCCTGGCGCGGGCGATCGAGGCCCGGCTGCTGGCGGCGCTGCCGGAGGAGGAGCGGGCGGCGCTGGACCGCGCCCTTGACCGGCTCGACACCGCCAGCGGCAAGATCGCGGGCGCCGGCTGGCGGGCGCTGCTGACCGAGGCTGCCGGCGCCCCGCCCAGCGAGACCGAAGCGTGACCGCGATCCTGTTCCTGGCCACCGCACTCCTCTGGGGTGGCGGCGCGCTCGCCACCGCGCTGCAGGCCGGGCCGGTGGCGGCCACCGTCTCGGTCGGCTACCGCATGGCCGCGGCCGGCCTGTTGATGCTGGCCCTCGGCGCCGCCACCGGCACCCGGCTGCGGCTGGCCCGGGCCGACCTGCCCTGGGTGCTGCTGCAGGGCGTGCTGTTCTTCGGCCTCGCCTTCATCGCCTTCTACCAGGCCACAAGGCTGATCCCGAGCGGCCTGGCGGCGCTGGTTCTGTCGCTCTCCGCCGTCTTCGCCGGGCTGCTCGGCCGCGTCTTCCTCGGCACGGCGCTGACGCCGCAGCTCTGGGCCGGGCTCGGCTGCGGCGTGCTCGGCCTCGCCATCGTCTTCGGCGGCGATCTCGGCGCGGTGGCGGCGGACGGGCGCAGCTTGACGGGATTCGCCTGGGCGGCGCTCGCGGCCCTGGCCACGGCCGGCGGCACCATCCTCGGCGCCCGCAACCAGAAGCGCGGCATCCCGATCCAGGCGGTGATGGGCTGGGGCGCCCTGACCGGCGCTGCCGCCGCCTTCGCCTGGTCGGCCGCTGCCGGCTCGGCCTTCGCGATCGACACATCGGCGCGCTATCTCGGCAGCCTGGCCTATCTCGCCGTCGCCGCCTCCTGCATCACCTTCCTGATGTATTTCGACCTGGTCCGCCGCATCGGCCCGGCCCGCACCGCCTATACCCTGGCGCTGGTGCCGGTGGTCGCGCTGGCGCTGTCGGCCGGCTTCGAAGGCCTCGCCCTCGGCCCCGGCCTGCTGCTCGGTGCCGCGGCGATCCTCTGCGGCAACGTCCTGGTGCTGCGGGGTTAGCTCCGGAGGGTTGGGTCGGCCCGCAGCCCCTCGGCCAGAAAGTCGACCAGAGCCCGCACCCGGGCGGAGGCGCGGCGGCCCTCCTGGTGCACGACATGGATCGGGATCGGCGGCGGCTCGAACTCCTCCATCAGGACCACCAGCTCCCCGGCCCGGATGGCCGCCGCCGCCTGATAGGACATCACCCGGGTCAGGCCGCGCCCGGCCACCGCGGCCGCCACCGCGACATCGGCCTGGTTGACGATCAGCCGGGACCCCGGTGTGATCGTCTCGGTCTGATGGCCGCGATGGAAGGTCCAGTCCCGCATCGTCGAGCCTTGTAAGAACGGGATCGCCTCGTGCTCCGCCAGCTCGGCCGGGCTGCGCGGCGTGCCGTGCGCCGCGATATAGGCGGGCGAGGCGCAGACCACCCGCCGCACCGAGCCGACGCGGATGGCGCTGAGGCCGGAATCGGGCAGCTCGGCGATGCGCACGGCGACGTCGTAGCCCTCCTCGGCCAGATGGACGATGCGGTCGATGAAGAAGCTGCGCACCACCAGCCCGGGATAGCGGCCGGCGACCTCAAACAGCACCGGCGCCACATGCAGCCGGCCGAACAGCACCGGGGCCGTGACCGCGACCGGGCCGCGCGGCTCGGCATGCAGCCCGGCCGCCGCGGCCTCGGCCTCCTCGACCTCGGCCAGGATGCGGCGGCAATCCTCCAGGAAGCGCGTGCCGGCCTCGGTCAGCCGCACGATCCGGGTGGTCCGGTGCAGCAGGCGGGCGCCGATCCGCTCCTCCACCGCCGCCACGGCGCGGGTCACGGCCGGCGGCGACAGGGCCAGGCGCCGGGCCGCCGGGGCGAAGCCGCCGGCCTCGGCCACGGCGACGAAGATGCGCATGCTGTCCAGCCGGTCCATCGGATTATTCCGCAGATTGAAACGGTGATCTGTCAAGCATGGGTATTCTTCACAAATGGAGGAATGGGCATCTTGGTGGGCGAGCTCTCCATCCGAAAGGACGCCGCCATGCCGCTCCCCGCCCAGCCCATCCGCCTCTACCGCTTCGGCCTGTCCGGCCATTCCCACCGGGTCGAGCTGTTCCTGTCGCTGCTGGGCCTGCCCTTCGAGGCGGTCGACGTCGACCTGAAGGGCGGCGAGCACAAGACTCCGGACTTCCTGGCGCGCAGCCCGTTCGGCCAGGTGCCGGCGATCGAGGACGGCGATGTCGCCCTGGCCGACAGCAACGCCATCCTGGTCTACCTCGCCAGCCGCTATGACGAGGCCGGGCGTTGGCTGCCGCGCGACCCGCTGGCCGCGGCGGAGGTGCAGCGCTGGCTGTCCGTCGCCGCCGGCTTCCTTGCCTATGGCCCGGCGGCGGCGCGCTTGGTCACCGTGTTCAAGGCCCAGCTGGACCATGAACGCGCCAAGGCGATCGCCGCCCGCCTCTACGGGGTGATGGAGGCGCATCTGGCCCGGGGCGGCTTCCTGGCCGGGCCGCAGCCGACCATCGCCGACGTCGCGAACTACACCTACACCGCGGTGGCGCCGGAAGGCGGAGTCTCGCTGCAGCCCTATCCCAGCATCCGCGCCTGGCTCGCCCGGGTCGAGGCGCTCCCCGGCTTCGTGCCGATGCCGCGCAGCGTCGTGGCCGCCTGAAAGCCGTCCGCATCCAGGTGCATCATGCCCGATACCGTCACCATCCCCGCGCCGCTGCCCGGCTGGCCTCATGACGAGCCGCCCTTCCACCCGGGCGAGCTGGCCGCCCAGGCCCGGGCCGGGGTGCGCGAGCGGATGGCGCCGGCCGGCCGTCGGGCGATCCGCGGCATCATGCCGGACCAGCATCGCGACTTCTTCGCCATGCTGCCCTTCATCGTGGTCGGCAGCCTCGACCGGCAGGGCCGGCCCTGGGCCTCGGTCCTGTCCGGCCGGCCGGGTTTCCTCTCCTCGCCCGATCCGCGGACGCTCATTGTGGCGGCCCGGCCGGCCTATGGCGACCCGCTGGGCGACAACCTGGCTGCCGGAGCGCCCATCGCGCTGCTCGGCATCCAGCTCGAGACGCGGCGGCGCAACCGGATGAACGGCACCGTCACCGAATGGGCCGACGGCCGTTTCGCCGTCACGGTCGGGCAGAGCTTCGGCAACTGCCCGCAATACATCCAGGCGCGCAGACCGAGCTTCGTCGCCGAGCCGGACAGCCTGGGCGAGCCGCGGCCGGTCCACGCCGAGGGGCCGGTGCTGTCGCCGCGGGCGGCGGCGCTGGTCGTGGCGGCCGACACCTTCTTTATCGCCACGCGTTCTGCCGACGCCGGTGAAGGCGAGGCGCCCTCCGAGGGCGTCGACGTCTCGCATCGCGGCGGCCGGCCCGGCTTCGTCCGCGTGGCGGAGGAGGGCGGGCAGACGGTTCTGACCGCGCCGGACTTCGTCGGCAACTTCTACTTCAACACCTTCGGCAACATCGAGGCCGACCCGCGCGCCGCCTTGGTCTTCGTCGATTTCGACACCGGCGGCGTGCTGCTGCTGACCGGCACCGCGGAGGTGGTGTGGGACGGGCCGGAGGTCGCGTCCTTCGCCGGGGCGGAGCGGCTGCTGCGGTTCCGGCTGGAGGAGGGGCGGTGGATCGAGGATGCGGTGCCGCTGCGCTGGTCGGCGCCAGAGCAGGCGCCGCAGCTCGCCGCCACCGGCACCTGGGAGGAGGCCGGCCGGGCGGCGAGGGCCGAGGCTTCGCGCAACACGCTGCGCCCCCTCACCGTGACCCGGATCGTGGACGAGAGCGCGACCATCCGCTCCTTCATCCTGGAGCCGGCGGACCGCGGCAGCGTCGTCGCCCACCGGCCCGGCCAGTTCCTGCCGATCGCGCTCGACATCCCGGGCCGCGACCAGCCGGTCCGGCGCACCTACACCCTGTCCGACGCGGCGGACGGGCGCAGCTACCGGATCAGCGTCAAGCGTGAGGCGGGACCCGACGGGCCTGGCCTCGCCAGCCATTGGCTGCACGATCATGTCCGGGTCGGCGATACGATCCGGGCCCTGGCGCCGCGCGGCGACTTCGTGCTCGACGCCGACAGCCGCCGGCCGGTGCTGCTGCTCTCGGCCGGGGTCGGGGTTACCCCGATGATCGCCATGCTGAACCACCTCGTCGGCCGCAACCCGGACCGGCTGCGCCACCCCGGCCGCGGCCTCTGGTTCGTCCACGCCGCGCGCGATGGGGCCGAGCATGCCTTCGCCGCCCATATCCGCGCCCTGGCGGCGCGGGCGCCGACCCTGGCCGTCCATGTCCGCTACAGCCGGCCGCGGCCGCAGGACGTCCAGGGCCGCGACTACGACGATGCCGGCCGCATCGACGCCGCGCTGCTGCGCCGGCTGCTGCCGCTCGACGACTACGACGTCTATCTCTGCGGCCCAGCCGGCTTCATGCAGGCGATGCGCGAGGTGCTGGCGGGCCTCGGCGTACGGCCGGAGCGGATCCGCAGCGAGGCCTTCGCGGCGGGTTCGGCCGCTCCGGCGGCCCAGGCCGCGCTGCCGCCGGCGGTGACCGAGGCGGAGGTCGAGTTCCGCGCCTCCGGCCGCCGCGCCGCCTGGGATCCATCAAAAGGCTCGCTGCTCGACCTCGCCGAAGCGGCCGGGATCGAGGCGCCATGGAGCTGCCGCACCGGCCTGTGCGGCACCTGCGCCGCGCGGGTGGCGGAGGGCACGGTGACCTATGCCGAGCCGCCCGCCGGCGCGCCCGAACCGGGCCAGGCGCTAGTCTGCTGCGCCGTGCCCGCCAGCGGCCGGGTGGTGCTGGAGCTGTAGGCCCGGATTTCTCTCAAATCCGGAACCAAATCCTGCCCTCATGCGTTCGATCGGTCCTGTGGGTGGGGGAGCGCCTCGGCGCATCGGCATGTCGCTCGGACAAGGGCTCGACGGATTGAAGAGCAGGACCGTGGTCTGGCTGACCACGGGCATCGGCGGCTTCCTGGCCGCTGGGGTGGCCCTGGTCATGACCATCGCCTCCTACCGCACCGACCAGCCGGTGCCGAAGCTGGCGCTCGGCGCGCCGATCGAGGCCGGGGAGTGGCGTTTCGTGCCGCTTTCCGCGCGGATCGCCACCACCACCCCCGACGGGCGGAAGGTCCGGGACGGGCAGAAGGCGCTGGTGGTGGAGATGGAGCTGACCAACCGCACCGCCGCCTCCAGCAACAGCTTCGCCCGCCTGCTGACCCTGGATCCATCGGTCGGCGCCGATGACCGGCCGACCTACATGCTGCTGCGCGACCAGGACCTGCTGTGGGAGGTGCATCCGAACATGACGGAGCGGGTGGCGGCGGTCTGGACGATGCCGCAGGGCGCAGCGGTGTCGCCGATGCTGACCTTCGCGGTCCACACCTCGGACTACAAGCGGCGCGACAACCTCTGGGGCCATTCCGGCTGGTACAACCCGCATGTACTCGGCACCCTCGACATGCCCGTCCTGGCGCCGGATCCGGCATGATGCGATGGCTCGGCCGACTGGCGGCGCTGCTGGTCGCCGCAATCCTGCTGCTGGCGATGCAGTGGACCACGCCGCTGTATGACGAGATGATCGCGGCGATCCCGTCCGACGGGCAGATCGGCGACACGGTCGCGGCCCGGAAGTTCACGGTCCGGATCGAGACGATCCGGTTTGCCCGGCAGCTTCGCTTCGAGGCCTATGGCAAGGAGGAGGTCCGTGACACCTCCGGCCTCTGGGCGATCGTCACCGCGACCCTGGCCGCGCGGTCCGAGACCACCCTGGTGAACGACGCCTATTGGGAAGGGCCGACGGGGCTGCTCTATTCCCACAGCAACCGGCTGTCCGGCGTCAAGCCGCTGCTGACCGACGCCCTGCTCCAGCCCGGCCTGCCGCGGCGCGGCTGGTTCATCTTCGAGATCCGCGAGGACCAGGCCCGCGGCGCCACCTTCGTGGCCCCGAATGCCGGCCTCGTCCCGCTCGATTCGATCGTCCGGGTCAGGCTCGGCGCCGGCGCCGAAGGCGCACTGCCGATCCTCGACAGCCTGGATCTCGACCGCACGCCGGGAGCGATCGAATGACGGCGGCCGAGCAGCCGGGCGAGGACGCCACCCTCGTCCCGACCGACAGCGGCGAGCGCCGCTGGCGCCGCCTCAGCCTCTGGGGGCTGCTGGTGGCGCTGCCCGTCACCTTCCTGCTCTCCGCCAGAGGAGATCTGGAGGAATGGTGGCAGGGCCAGGAGCTGTTCGAGCGCGGTGTCTCCGCCGGCACCGAGGCCCGCTTCGCCGGGGCCGACTGGCGGCTGGAGACGGTCGAGGTCCTGCCGTTGAAGCAGTCGGGATGGCCGCGCAGGCAGGGGCAGGGCACACCCGTCCGGGTCCGCTTCGCCGTGACCGTGCGCGACCCCGGCATCGACGTGCTGTGGCGGCGCTGCCGGGTGTCGCTGCGGGACGATCAGGACCAACGCTGGTCGGCCGGCAGCTTCGGCGGCCCGCGCTCGACCGAGGGCACGATGACCTGCGGTGCCGCGACGCTGGAGCCGCGGGCGCCCGGTACGGTGCTGCGGATCGAGCAGGACTTCACCGTCCCGCATGACGCGGCCGCGACGGTCGAGCCGACCGTCAGCATGGACGGCGAGCGGCCATCCTATCTGCGCTTCCGGCGCGGCGGCTGAGCCTTACGCCTTCGCCGGAGCCTCATCGGCTTCCGGTTCGGCCGGCGCCTGCGACCGGGCGAAGGCGATCTCCAGCACCGCGGCGATGAGGCAGATGCGCAGCGGCTCGACCAGGATGCCGGGCGTGGTGCCGGACGGGCTGCCGAGCAGCAGTGCCAGGCCGTCGCCCAGCACCTGCCAGAGGTCGAGCGGATGCGGCCCGATCACATGCGTCGCGCCGATCCACAGCCAGTCGGCTGCCCATTCCAGTCCGCGCCAGCCGAGAATGAAGGTCAGCAGCAGGACGAGGTCGGCGTGCAGCACCAGCCGGATGCTGTTGGCGATCGGCAGGTAGCGGCTGCGATACCCGCCGATGAAATGGCCGATGAAGTCGCGCAGGAATTTCGGCAGGGCGGCATAGCGGCTGCCGATGCGCTCCAGCCGTCGGTGCCGCATCCAGCCCGGATCGCCGCCCAGGTCGTGGCCGTAGATCAGCGCCGCCATCACCAGCCAGATCAGCGGCAGCAGGGCGTAGAAGAACAGGCCGGTGGCAACGGTCGTCAGGTCGGGCGGCGCCTGCTCGATGGGCCCGGCGGCGAAGGCGGTGGAGATCGGGGTCAGCACCGCCTGCCAGATCCGGTTGAGCCAGTCCCAGGCGGCGCCGCTGGCCACCCAGGCAAGGGCCTCGTCCTTCCATTGCGACAGCACGAACAGGCCGATGAAGACCCAGTTGGTCTCGCACAGCACGATCAGCAGCTTCCAGATCGGGGCGTCGGTGCGGTCGCGCAGCGCCACGAACGCCCGGCGCAGGATCCACGTGCCGACGACGGAGACCACGAGCCAGCGGGCGCCGATGGCGTCGAGCAGATTGCCGCTCTCGCCGAGGGGGGCGAGGTTCAGCGACAGCATCGAGTATTCGCGGATGGTCTCATTCAGGAAGCCCCAGGCGGCGTAATAGGCGAAGAACGGCACCAGGGCGATGGTCAGGGTGGTGGCGAAGCTGGTCAGCCGCTGCCGGCGCGTTGGCGCCGGCGGGGCCGTGATGGTGCCGGCATCGGGATCGGGCCCGGTGATCGGCACCGCCGTTCCGGCCGACAGGGCCTGGGCGGCGGCGACAGCCGGCAGCGCCGGCCGCAAGATCAGGAAGCCGAGGACGGTGACGACCAGCTTGGTCAGCACCACCAGCGTCAGTGCCGCGAAGCCGAGCGAGCTGTCGGCGAAGCCGATATGGACCGACAACAGCAGCAGCTGGTCGTTCAGCACGATCCCGATCAGCACCAGCAGGCTGAGCTGCGGCCAGAAGCGCCACCACAGCTTTCCCGTCAGCACCAGCGGCGCCAGCAACTCCCGATGCATTCGGTCCCCCACCTTCCGACAGGCACAGTAACGCGCGACCTGCGTCTTTGTGCCCCATCCGGGCCAGGATCCGTCCGCCCGACGGACCCGCACCGTCCGGCCGTGTAGCAGGGCGAAGGGGGGCCGCCGGACACAGACTCGAAGGTGACGGACGATGGATGCTCGCGTCGAGGACCGACAGCGGCCGGTCGAGGACAAGGACAGGCCGGCGCGCAGCCGTTGGCGGCTGGTGTGGGGGACCCTCGGCCTCGCGGCTGCGGCGCTGATCGCCGTCGCCACCTGGCATGTGGTCACCATGCCCAGCACGCCGCCGGCCCGCGGCGGCCGCTTCGCCGACGCCGGGCCGCAGCCGGTCGGGGTCGCCACCGTGGGCAAGGGCGACATCCGCATCACGCTCGACGCGCTCGGCACCGTCACGCCGCTCGCCACCGTCACGATCAAGCCCCAGATCGCCGGCCAGCTGACCGAGGTCGGCTTCCAGGAGGGGCAGGCGGTGAAGAAGGGCGATTTCCTGGCCCAGATCGATCCGCGTCCCTACCAGGTGGCGCTGGAGCAGGACCAGGGGCTGCTGGCGCATGATCAGGCGGTGCTGGCCCAGGCGCAGAGCACCCTGGCGCGCGACCAGGAGATGCTGAAGCAGAATGCGATCTCGCGGCAGCAGGTCGACGACCAGGCCTTCCTGGTGCAGCAGACCCAGGGCACGATCCAGTCCGACCAGGCGCAGATCGATTCCCAGAAGCTGAACCTCGCCTACGCGCATATCGTCTCGCCGGTCGACGGCCGGGTCGGGCTGCGCCAGGTCGATCCCGGCAACTACGTGCAGGTGGGGGACACGCTCGTCATCGTCACCCAGCTGCACCCGATCTCGGTGGTGTTCTCGCTGCCGGAGGACGATCTGCCGCAGATCCAGGCCCGGCTGCGCGCCGGCGCCGGCCTGCCGGTGATCGCCTTCGACCGCTCCGGCACGACCCAGATCGCGACCGGCACGCTGTCGACCCTCGACAACCAGATCGACACCACCACCGGCACGGTCAAGCTGCGCGCCGCCTTCGACAACGCCGACGAGACGCTGTTCCCGAACCAGTTCGTCAATGCCCGCCTGCTGGTCGACACGCAGCAGAACGTCGTCACCGTGCCTGCCGCCGTGGTCCAGCACGGGGCGCCCGGCGCCTTCGTCTACCTGGTCGGCGCCGACGGCACGGTGGCGGTGCGGCCGATCAGGACCGGCGCCTCGGATGGCGGCATGGTTGCGGTCGAGGACGGTCTCCAGCCCGGCGACCGGGTGGTGGTCGACGGCACCGACCGCCTGCGCGACGGCGCCCATGTCACCGTGGCCGGCGGCGACGGGGCGGGGCAGGTGGCTCCCGCCGCCCCGGCGGACGGATCGGGCCAGCGGCGCCACCGCCAAGGGACGGACGAAGGCGGCCAGGGCCAGCACCGCCGCCGCGACAACCAGACCCAGCAGCCCTCGGCGAACCCATGAGCGCCCCCATGTCGTGGGTCACGCCGACGGGCTCGATCGTTGGAAGCCTGCTCCTTCTTCGTCCCCCCTCCCCTTGCGGGAGGGGGGTAGGGGGAGGGGTCTGCGCGCGTCCGCGCGCGAATGGACAAAGGTTACAGGCGACGGGCAGACGGATCAGCCTCGATCCACGCCGTGCCTGGCTGAGAAAACCCCCTCCCCCTAACCCCCTCCCGCGAGGGGAGGGGGGACTCGATAGACTGCGCCGCCAGCTCTCGGGACTGGCCGGAGCCCGGCCATGAACCCGTCGCGTCCGTTCATCCTGCGGCCGGTCGGCACCTCGCTCTTGATGGCGGCGATCCTGCTGGTCGGCGCCGTGGCCTATCGCTTCCTGCCGCTGTCGGCCCTGCCGGAGGTCGACTACCCGACCATCCAGGTGCAGACCTTCTATCCGGGGGCGAGCCCCGAGGTGATGACCTCCTCCGTCACCGCGCCGCTGGAGAAGCAGTTCGGCCAGATGCCGGGGCTGAACCAGATGACCTCGGCCAGCTCGGCCGGGGCCTCGGTCGTCACCCTGCAGTTCAACCTCGACCTCAGCCTCGACGTGGCCGAGCAGGAGGTGCAGGCCGCGATCAACGCCGCCGGCAACCTCTTGCCCGGCGACCTGCCGGCGCCGCCGATCTACGCCAAGGTCAACCCGGCCGACGCGCCGATCCTGTCGCTGGCCGTCACCTCGAAGACGATCCCGCTGACCGAGCTGCAGAACCTGGTCGACACCCGGCTGGCGCAGAAGATCTCGCAGCAGCCCGGGGTCGGCCTGGTCAGCCTCAGCGGCGGCGCCCGGCCGGCCGTGCGCATCCAGGTGAACCCGAAGGCGCTGGCCGCCTATGGCCTGGCCATCGACGACATCCGCACCACCCTCGGCAACGTCAACGTCAACACGCCGAAGGGCAATTTCGACGGGCCGATGCGGTCGTCGACGATCAACGCCAACGACCAGATCACCCGGGCGCAGGACTACAACGACGTGGTCGTGGCCTACCGCAACGGCGCGCCGATCCGCCTGTCCGACGTCGCCACCGTGGTCAGCGGGCCGGAGAACGGCAGGCTCGCCGCCTGGGCCGACACCACTCCGGCGATCATCGTCAACATCCAGCGCCAGCCCGGCGCCAACGTGATCGAGGTGGTCGACGGCATCAAGGCGATCCTGCCGCAGCTCGAGGCCGGCCTGCCCGCGGCGGCCGAGGTCGCGGTGCTCAGCGACCGCACCGTCACCATCCGCGCCTCGGTCGCCGATGTCGGCTTCGAGCTGATGCTGGCGGTGGCCCTGGTGGTGATGGTGATCTTCCTGTTCCTGCGCACCGCGGCGGCCACCATCATCCCCAGCCTGTCGGTGCCGCTGTCGCTGGTCGGCACCCTGGCGGCGATGTACCTGCTGGGCTTCAGCCTCGACAACCTGTCGCTGATGGCGCTGACCATCGCCACCGGCTTCGTCGTCGACGACGCCATCGTGATGATCGAGAACATCGCCCGCTTCGTCGAGGCGGGCGAGACGCCGCTGCAGGCGGCGCTGAAGGGGGCCGAGCAGATCGGCTTCACCATCATCTCGCTGACCGTGTCGCTGATCGCGGTGCTGATCCCGCTGCTGTTCATGGGCGAGGTGGTGGGCCGGCTGTTCCACGAATTCGCGGTCACGCTGGCGGTCACCATCGTGATCTCGGCGGTGGTGTCGCTGACCCTGGTGCCGATGCTGTGCGCCAAGCTGCTGCGCCATAGGCCGCAGGCCGAGCGCGGCCGCTTCGACCGCGGCGCCGAGCGCGCCTTCGACTGGGTCATCGGCCGGTACGGGCGGGCTCTGGGCTGGGTGCTGGACCATCAGCCCCTGACCCTGCTGGTCGCGGCGGCAACGCTGGGCCTGACCATCGCGCTCTACGTCGTCATCCCGAAGGGGTTCTTCCCGGAGCAGGATACCGGGATGATCCAGGGCATCTCCGAGGCGGCGCAGACCGTCTCCACCGTCGAGATGGCGAAGCACCAGTCGGCCCTGGCCGAGGCGATCCTGAAGGACCCGGACGTCGCCGGCCTCAGCTCCTTCATCGGGGTCGACGGCACCAACACCACGCTGAACAGCGGCCGCTTCCTGATCACCCTGAAGCCGCTCGGCCAGCGCAAGGCGACCGCGGGAGAGGTGATCGACCGGCTACGCGGCGACGTCGCCGGGGTGCCCGGCATCACCCTCTACCTGCAGCCGGTGCAGGACCTGACGATCGATTCCACCGTCAGCCGCACCCAGTACCAGTTCGTGCTGCAGAACGCGGATCTCGACCAGTTTCGGGACTGGGTGCCGAAGCTGATGCAGCGGCTGCAGCAGGTGCCGGAGATCGCCGACGTCGCCAGCGACTACCTGCAGCAGGGCCTCGCGGTCGACCTGGTGATCGACCGCGCCACCGCCGCCCGCTTCGGCATCACCCCGGCCACGGTCGACAACGCGCTCTACGACGCTTTCGGCCAGCGCATCGTCTCGACCATCTACACCCAGGCCAACCAGTACCGCGTGATCCTGGAGGCCGACCCGTCGCTGCAGCAGTCGCTGGACGGGCTCAGGGCACTGTACCTGCCGTCCTCGCTGTCCTCGGCCGGGCAGGTGCCGCTGTCGGCCATCGTCACGATCGAGCAGCGGGCCGGGCCGCTGCAGATCACCCATCTCGGCCAGTTCCCGGCGACGCTGATCTCGTTCAACCTGGCGCCGGGATCGTCGCTCGGCGCCGCGGTCGACGCGATCCAGAAGGCCGAGACCGAGGTCGGCCTGCCCGACAGCTTCGTCACCGCCTTCCAGGGCTCGGCCGCCGCCTTCCAGTCCTCGCTGGCGAACGAGGCGCTGCTGATCCTCGCGGCCATCGCGACCATGTACATCGTGCTGGGCGTGCTCTACGAGAGCTTCATCCATCCCATCACGATCCTGTCCACCCTGCCGTCGGCCGGGCTCGGCGCGCTGCTGGCGCTGATGGCGGCCGGCGACGGGCTGGATGTGATCGGGATCATCGGCATCATCCTCCTGATCGGCATCGTCAAGAAGAACGCGATCATGATGATCGACTTCGCGCTGCAGGCGGAGCGCGAGGAGGGCAAGCCGCCGCGCGAGGCCATCTTCCAGGCCTGCCTGCTGCGCTTCCGGCCGATCCTGATGACCACCATGGCGGCGCTCTTGGGCGCCCTGCCGCTGATGCTCGGCACCGGCATGGGGTCGGAGCTGCGCCGGCCGCTCGGCGTCGCCATCGTCGGCGGGCTGGTGGTCAGCCAGCTGCTGACCCTGTTCACCACCCCGGTGATCTATCTGGCCTTCGACCGGCTGGCATCGCGGGTCCGCGGCAGCCGCCGCGCCATCGCGGGGGAGGAGGGGGCGTGAACCTCTCCGCCCCCTTCATCGCCCGGCCGGTGGCGACCACACTGCTGACCCTCGGCATCGTCCTGGCCGGGTTCTTCGCCTATCTGAAGCTGCCGGTCTCGCCGCTGCCGCAGGTCGACTTCCCGACCATCTCGGTCTCCGCCTCGCTGCCCGGGGCGAGCCCGGAGACGGTGGCGGCCACGGTGGCGAGCCCGCTGGAGCGGCATCTCGGCGCCATCGCCGACGTCACCCAGATGACCTCGCGCAGCTCGGTCGGGCAGGCCAGCATCACCCTGCAATTCGGCCTGAACCGCGACATCGACGGCGCAGCGCGGGACGTGCAGGCGGCGATCAACGCGGCCCGGGCCGACCTGCCGGCCGCCCTGCGCAGCAACCCGACCTACCGCAAGGTCAACCCGTCCGACGCGCCGGTGCTGATCCTGGCGCTGACCTCGCCGACCCTGACCCGCGGCCAGATCTACGACGCCGCCAGCAACGTGCTGGAGCAGCGGCTGTCGCAGATCGAGGGCATCGGCCAGGTCACCCTGGGCGGCGCCGCCCTGCCGGCGGTGCGGGTCGAGCTGAACCCGCAGGCGCTGGCAAAAGTCGGCATCGGGCTCGAGGATGTCCGCGCCGCGCTCGCCGCCGCCAACGCCAACAGCCCGAAAGGGTCGATCGAGGAGGCCGGCCGGCACTTCCAGATCTACGCCAACGACCAGGCCAGCAAGG
This sequence comes from Inquilinus sp. NPDC058860, assembly GCF_042743185.1. Classification (NCBI taxonomy): domain Bacteria; kingdom Pseudomonadati; phylum Pseudomonadota; class Alphaproteobacteria; order Rhodospirillales; family Rhodospirillaceae; genus Inquilinus; species Inquilinus sp. NPDC058860. The sequence continues at coordinate 25,214 of NZ_JBHYMS010000041.1, forward strand.
CCGAGGACTACAAGCCGCTGGTGATCGCCGCCCGCAACGGCGCCACCGTGCGGCTGTCCGACATCGCCGACGTCCAGGATTCGGTCGAGGACCTGCGCAACGCCGGCCTGGCCGACGGCCAGCCGGCGGTTCTGGTGCTGCTGTTCCGCGAGCCCGGGGCGAACATCATCGACACGGTCGACCGGGTGAAGGCCGAGCTGCCGCATCTGCGTGCGGCGATGCCCCGGGACATCGAGATCACTCCGGCCGCCGACCGCACCGGCACCATACGCGCCTCGTTGAACGACACGCAGCTCACCCTCGTGATCTCGGTCCTGCTGGTGATGCTGGTGGTGTTCGCCTTCCTGCGCGACCCGCGCGCCGCGATCATCCCGGCGGTGGCGGTGCCGGTCTCGATCATCGGCACCTTCGGCGCGATGTACCTTCTCGGCTACAGCCTCGACAACCTGTCGCTGATGGCGCTGACCATCGCCACCGGCTTCGTCGTCGACGACGCCATCGTGGTCTTGGAGAACATCTCCCGCCATGTCGAATCCGGCATGCCGCGGCGCCAGGCGGCTTTGCGCGGCGCGCGCGAGGTCGGCTTCACCGTGCTGTCGATCAGCATCTCGCTGGTCGCGGTGTTCCTGCCGATCCTGCTGATGGGCGGGCTGGTCGGCCGCATCTTCCGGGAGTTCGCGCTGACCTTGTCGATCGCGATCGGCGTGTCGATGGCGATCTCGCTGACCACCACGCCGATGCTGTGCGCCCTGCTGCTGCGCCGCCGGCCCCGCCGGCCCGAAAGCGGGCCCGGCCCGCTGGCCCGGGTGATGCGGGTCTACGGGCGGACGCTCGGCTGGGCCCTGCGCCACAGCGGCTTCGTGCTGCTGGTGCTGTTCGGCGTGGTCTGCCTCAACATCGCGCTGTTCGCGATCATCCCGAAGGGCTTCTTCCCGCAGCAGAGCACCGGCCGGCTGATCGGCGGCATCGTCGCGGACCAGAGCATCTCGTTCCAGTCGATGCAGCAGAAGCTGGCGCAGCTGATGGACATCGTCCGCGCCGACCCTGCGGTGGAGAGCGTGGTCGGCTTCACCGGCGGCGGGGGCGGCGGCCGGTCGCAGACCAACACCGGCCAGGTCTTCGTCACGCTGAAGCCGCTGTCCGTGCGCGGCGTCAGCGACGACGACGTCATCGCCCGGCTGCGCGACAGGCTGGCGGTGGTGCCCGGCGGCCGGCTGTTCCTGGTCTCGGCCCAGGACATCCGCGCCGGCGGGCGGCAGAGCAACGCCGCCTACCAGTACACGCTGCAGTCCGATTCCTCGCAGGAGCTGCAGGAATGGGGGCCGAAGCTGCTGCAGGCGCTGCAGGCCAGCCCGGTGCTGGCCGACGTCAACTCCGACCAGCAGCAGAAGGGCATCGAGACCGACATCGTCATCGACCGTGACACCGCGGCGCGCCTGGGCATCACGCCGCAGCAGATCGACAACACCCTCTACGACGCCTTCGGCCAGCGCCAGGTCTCGACCATCTACAGCGCCATCAACCAGTATCACGTGGTCATGGAGGTGGCGCCGAGATACTGGCAGAGCCCGGAGACGCTGAAGGACCTCTACATCAGCACCTCGGGCGGCAGTGCCAGCGGCACCGCCGGCACCAACGCGCCGGCCAGCGCCACCGGCACCGGCGCCGCCAGCCTGGCGGCGCAGTCGGCCGCCAATGCCAACACCAACGCCCTGGCCAATGCCGGCCGCAAGGGCACCTCCAGCGGCGCCGCGGTCAGCACGGCGCAGGAGACCATGGTGCCGCTGTCGGCGATCAGCCATGTCGGCCCGGGCAACACGCCGCTCTCGGTCAACCACCAGGGCCTGTTCGCGGCGACGACGATCTCGTTCAACCTGGCGCCGGGCAGGTCGCTCAGCGACGCCGCGGCGGCGGTGCAGCAGGCGATGGTCGAGCTGCACATGCCGGCCACCATCCATGGCAGCTTCCAGGGCACCGCCCAGGTGTTCCAGAGCTCGCTCAGCAACGAGCCGATCCTGATCCTGGCGGCGCTGGCGGCGGTCTACATCGTGCTCGGCATCCTGTACGAGAGCACGATCCACCCGGTCACCATCCTCTCGACGCTGCCCTCGGCGGGGGTGGGCGCGGTGCTGGCGCTGATGCTGTTCGACACCGAGTTCAGCCTGATCGCGATGATCGGCGTCATCCTCCTGATCGGCATCGTCAAGAAGAACGCGATCATGATGATCGACTTCGCGCTGGAGGCGGAGCGCAGCCGCGGCCTGGCCCCGCGCGAGGCGATCCTTGAGGCCAGCCTGCTGCGCTTCCGGCCGATCCTGATGACGACGATGGCGGCGATCTTCGGCGCCGTCCCGCTGGCGGTCGGCTTCGGCAGCGGCGCCGAGCTGCGCCAGCCGCTCGGCATCGCCATCGTCGGCGGCCTCGTGGTCAGCCAGGTGCTGACGCTCTACACCACGCCGGTGCTGTACCTGGTGCTCGACCGCTTCCGGCACTGGGCGCGGGGCCGGTGGGCCCGGGCGTTCCCGCGCCTGGCCGGCCCGGCGCCGGGGGCAGCGGAGTGACCGCCGCCCTCACAGCTCCTGCGCCGTCGGGCGGAACAGGATCTCGTTGATATCGACCTCCTCCGGCTGGCCGATAGCGAAGGCCACGGCCTCTATATCGCCTCGGTGCTGTATCTGGTGCTCGACCGTTTCCGTCTGTGGCTGTAAAATCTGCCCACTTCAAGGTAGATTCATGAACAATGAGGCGCCACAAAGTGAAGAATCGGACCAGACGGAATGGCTGCATAGGTTTTGTCCACGCCTCCTTCGTGCGCGGTCTCTAATGCTTTCACTACAAGGCCAAGGCACAGCCCAGCCTCATCGAGGACGGGTCCGCCACTATTGCCGGGTGCGACCGTGTTCGAAATGATGACGTGCTCGTCACCGTAATAGTTCTTTACCACCGCGTTTACCTCCCCACCGTGTGCAAGCATGTACGGCGCATCCGCGGTCGCTATCCTCGGGTAGCCCAGGGTGATTGTACGTGACAAAACGATTGGCGCACCAATCAGGAAAATCGGGATAGGAGGTTCGCTGCATTCAACCGGCAAAAGAGCGAGGTCTAACGTGGGGTGAAGAACCCAGCTTTCGGCCAAAGACTTGTATGTCATGCCCTCAGGTTCGTTGAAATTCAGAAACGTGACCCCGTCAGAAGGGTCAACGTTATGCTTTGCCGTTATGACAACGTTTTTTTTGCCGCCAGGCAGGGTTGTGACGAAGCCAGTTCCCGTGTGTTGATCGTCACCTTTCTTCACAAACACTGCAGGAACACTTCGGCGATATTTCTGTGCCACATAACTCGGTCCGAAGAGAACGTTATCTAAAATGCGAAAGGTAAGGAACCCGGCGATCCTCTTCTTATGCCATTGGTATGAGATAAAGCTGTCGCTGCGTAAAAGGCTGGAATCAATGACAAGTCCCCATTCTATCAATTTTCGAAGAAGAGAAGTGACAATGTTGAAGGCGGTGCCGCCCTTGCTGTCATTACATGCCATAACAAGATTCATGAAATCTTGTCCATTGAAATGACAAAGATCGAGAATTTCTCTTTGTTTCTCGAAATTCTGTAATTTCCCGTATCTCTGGCTAATAAAGTCAATATAAGGCTGATCCTGCGAGGCTATATGCAGCAGCTTAATAACTGCCTTGACCTCTGGAGAGGGGTTGGTGGCCAGTTCGTCGATGGGTTTTACGATCATTTTCAGATCTCCTGGTGAAATGTACTTTGAACGTGAAATTGTTCCTGGGGAAATGCAGGCCCAGCCCGCGGCGAGCGTCCGATTCTCAAAACGCATGGTTTTCGTGACGCTCACCAAGCGCGTCGCTGTCGGTCCGCGGCTACCGAAATCCGAATGACGCTACCCACCGACAAACTGACTGTCAGGTCTAGCGTTAGATAGTATTTGCTTTGGAGAGCAAGTGCGATGGCCGCGAACCGCCCGTTGGAAGAAGCATCCCGAGGTTGCTTTTGGCCCAGCGTGCGGTGGTCTGTCCTCACGGCAGGTCGACGATCTCGACCCAGTTCGCGTCGCGGCCCACCGGGTACCGGCCCACCGGCGTCAGGGCGCCGCTCGCCTTGTCGATCCGGTAGACCGACAGCCGGTCCGACTTCTCCCCCGACGCGACGAGCCAGGTTCCGCTGGCATCGATCCGGACGCCGCGCGGCTGCGTCTCCGTCGGGGTGTTGCCGACATAGGCGGGCTTGCCGGTGGCGGGGTCGACCGAGAGCAGGGCGATCCGGCTGGTCGTCCGCTCGGTGGCGTAGAGGAACCGGCCGTCGGGCGTGGGCTGGAGGTCCGCGGCCCAGATCCTCGACTTGCCGTCATTGGCGGCCGGCGTCCCCGGCGGGAGGCCCGGCACCAGCCCGGCCTCCGGCGGCACCGTGCCGGTGCTGTCGAGCAGGGTCAGGGTTCCCTTGTCCCGGTCGACCGCGAAATGCAGGACGTTGCCGGACAGCTCGGACAGCACGTAGAGATGCCTGTCGTCCGATGAGAGGACCGGATGGCGCGGGCCGTTGCCGGCCGCCACCTTGACGACCGGCGGATCGTTCGGCGTCAGCTTGCCGGTCGTGGCGTCGAACCGGAACTGGACGATCTGGTCGCTGCCGAGATTGGTCGCGTAGACGAAGCGGTTGGTCCGGTCGGCGCGGATCGCATGGGCGTTCTTGCCGGTCGGGATCACCTGACTCGCCTCCGCCTTCACCAGCCCGTCCGCATCGATCGGGCTCGCCGCCACCTTGTCGCCGCCATAGGAGGCGGTGAACAGGACGCGGCCGGTGGCGTCGGTCGAGACATAGGCCATGCTGTCGGGCAGCGGCGCGGTCGCCTCCTGCCGCAGCGCGCCGGTCGCGGGATCGATGGCGTAGGTCAGCACCGTGAAAGGCTCCGACCGGACCACGGCATAGAGGTGCCGCCTGTCCGGGCTGACCGTCATCGGCATCACCTTCGGCCCGGCCGGGGTCTTGCCGAGCGGCGTCAGTGCGCCGGTCGCCTGGTCCAGGGCGTAGCCGTCGATGTTCCCGTCATCGGCATTGGAGACGTAGACGAAGCTCCTGGCGGCCGCCGGCGCCGCCCCGAATCCAGTGAGCGATGACGCCATGACGAACACTCCTGCCAGCACCCGCAACGCACTGTGCATGATCCCTCCCTGAAAGGCGACGGGCACCTCGGTGCCTCTATTCCCCCCTCGGCAGGGTCTTACGGCCTCGCCCCGCCGTCCAAGCCGAAACGGGTATCGATCGATGCGGCCGGCGCATCGGTCCGGGCCGGCTAGGCCGGCAGCATCGCCTCGATCCCGGCATCCGACAGGCCGACGGATCGGGCGGCCGCGAGGATGTCGCCCCAGGTCGCGTCGTCGACCGGGATCCCTTCGGCGGCGCGGCGCCGGCGGGTCGCCGCCTCGACCTCGCCCGGCAGCAGCACCGGCGCCGCCGGGTCGGCCGGCGGCGATCCCTTCACCCAGCCGCAGAACCGCAGGATCTCCGCCGTATAGGCCGCCCGGTCCGGCAGCCGGGTCACGTCGATCGCGATGCTGGTCATGGTGTTCTCCAGCACCGTGACGCCGGGCGCGGTGCAGCCGCCGCCCGACAGCGCGCCGGACAGGATGTCGGTCAGGATGTTCAGGCCGGCGCCGCGGTGCCCGCCGAAGGGCAGGATCGCGCCGCCGGCGTAGAAATCGGCCGGATCGGTGGTCGGCCGCCCGGCCTTGTCGACGATGATGCCCGGCGCCACCGCCTCGCCCTTGTTCCTCGCCACCAGCAGCTTGCCCTCGGCGGTCATGGCGGTGGTGATGTCGAGCAGGATCGGGTCGCGGCCCTCCACCGGCACGCAGATCGCCATCGGGCTCGGCGACAGCCGCCGATCGCTGCCGCCGAACGGCGTCACCATCAGCCCGAGGCCGGTGGTGTTGAGGAAGTGCAGCGAGACCAGGCCGTGCCCGGCCAGCCGCTCCGCCCAGTCGCCCAGCCGGCCGAGATGCCCGGACCGGCGGATCGTGGCCAGCGCGATGCCATGTGCCCTGGCGCGCTCGGCCAGCAGGTCCATCGCCTGCTCGCCGATGCTCTGGCCGAAGCCGGACTGCCCGTCGACGACCAGCAGGCTGCCGCCGTCGAACACCAGCTCGGCGCTGCGGCCGGCGAAGACCGTGCCGGCGCGCAGGAAGTCGACATAGCGCCTGGTGCGCACCACGCCGTGCGAGTCATGGCCGCAGAGATTGCTGTCGACGAGGTGGCGGGCGATGCGCCCCGCCTCGTCCGCGGCGCAGCCGCCGGCGGCGAAGATCCGCTCCACGACGCCCGTCAGGGGCCCGGCCCCGATCAGCCGCATGATGTCCTCCCCGTGCTGTTGCCTTGCCTTTGCCGGGCAGTATAGCGTTCGCCGGGGTCGATGGACCCGTCGCCGAAAGGGGTGCGCCATGATCGACGATCCGCCGCTGCTGACGATCCGCCACCGCTTCGCCCGGCCGGACCCGGCGCTGGTCGAGGCCCTGCGGGGCATCCAGACCGGCTTCGCCGTCGACGCCATGGACGGCTCGGGCGCGCTACACCACCGGATCAAGCCGGTCGATCCCGCCGGCTTCGTCGGCGTCGCGGTGACCTGCGACTGCGGCCCGGCCGACAACTTGGCGGTGTTCGCCGCGCTCGACATCGCCGGGCCGGGCGACGTGCTGGTCTGCGCCGCCGGCGGCTATGAGGGCACGGCGGTGATCGGCGACCTGGTCGCCGGCATGGCCCGGAACAAGGGGGCCGTCGCGGTGGTCACCGACGGGCTGGTGCGCGACCTGGCCGGGCTGCGCCAGGTCGGGCTGCCGGTGTTCGCGGCCGGCGTCACCCCGAACTCGCCGGCGCGGCAGGGGCCGGGCACGGCCGGGCTGCCGGTCGTGATCGGCGGGGTGCGGGTCGATTCCGGGGACGTCCTGGTCGGCGACCTCGACGGCGTGGTGGTGATCCCGCGCGAGCGCCTGGCCGCGGTGGTCGACCGCCTGGCCGCGATCCGGCAGAACGAGGCGGCACTCGACGCCGCGGTCCGCGGCGGGCTGGCCATGCCGGATTTCGCCCGCCGCCTCCTGGATTCCGACCGGGTCCGCTCGGTCGACTGAACCGGCGGCCCGGCCTCACAGCTCGGCCGGCCGAAACAGGGTTCAGGATCCGGCCTCGCGCGGCACGATCCTGACGGTGGCCGAACGGGCGCGGGCGCCGGTCATCGCGGCGAGATAGGGGCTGCCGCCGTATTTCGCCCGGTAGGCGTCGTCGATCCGATCCTGGATCGGGCCGTCGACCGGTTCGAAGGCGACGTCCCGGGTCAGGCCGGCGGCGGTGATCCGCCCGGCCTTCTGCCGCAGCGCCGCCTGGTGCCAGCGAGAGGCCCGGCCGTTGTAGGCGCGGACATACAGATCGTCCTCGACCGCGACGGACCAGATCCAGGTCGGGGTGCCGGGGGTCCGGCCATCCTCGCGGAACGGCGCGATGTGCAGGTCGTCGGCCGCCGCGATCCGGCGCAGCTCGTCGGTGGGCCATGTCATGGCGGTGCCCGCTTGCGATGTCCCGGCGGTTGCCGTCGAGACCTGGAATGTAGGGCGTCGATTTTCCGGGGTCAGTCGCTATAATCCGCATGAACCTATAAGCAGGGATGATAAATGCAGCGCGGCAACCTGGACGACCTCGTGGCCCTGGTGGCCGTCGCCCGGGAGCGGAGCTTCACCAAGGCGGCGGCGAAGCTGGCCGTGTCGCAATCGGCGCTCAGCCAGACGATCCGCCAGCTCGAGACCCGGCTCGGCATCCGGCTCCTGACCCGGACCACGCGCAGCGTCGGGCTGACCGAGGCGGGCGAACGCCTGCTGCGCACCGTGGCGCCGCGGCTGGAGGAGATCGAGGCCGAGCTGGCGGCCGTCAGCGAGCTCGGGGAGAAGCCGTCCGGCACCATCCGGATCACGGCCGGCGACCATGCGATCCGGTCGATCCTGTGGCCGAAGCTGGAGACGTTCCTGCCGCGCTATCCCGAGATCAGGGTCGAGCTCGCCATCGACTACGAGCTGACCGACATCGTCGCCCAGCGCTACGACGCGGGCGTGCGCCTGGGCGAGCAGGTGGCCCGGGACATGATCGCGGTCCGCATCGGGCCGGACATCCGCTTCGCCGTGGTCGGCGCGGCATTCTATCTCGCCGGGCGGCCGCGGCCGCAGACACCGCAGGACCTGGTCGCCCATCGCTGCATCAATCTGCGCCTGCCGACTTATGGCGGGCTCTATGCCTGGGAGTTCGAGAGGGACGGGCGCGAGGTGAAGGTGCGGGTGGAAGGCCAGCTGGTTTTCAACGGCATCTTCGAGGTGCTGGAGGCCGCCCTGGCCGGCTTCGGCCTGGCCTATGTGCCGGAAGACCTGGCGCAACCCCACCTCGCCGGGGGGCGCCTCGAGCAGGTGCTCGAAGGCTGGTCCCCGCCCTGGTCCGGCTACCACCTCTACTATCCGAGCCGGCGCCAGTCCTCCGCGGCCTTCGCCCTGCTGGTGGACGCGCTGCGCCACCGGGGCTGAGGCCGGGGCTGCGGCCCTCACTTCCCCTTCGCGCCGAGAACAATGGGAACGGCGTCGAGCAGCCGGCGGGACCGGACCATGGTCTCCGTCTCGGCCCGGAATTTCTGGAAGTGCGGGGTCTGCAGATGGGTCCGATAGGCGGTCTCGTCGGAATAGATCTCGAAGACCCTGACCCGGGCCGGATCGTCCTTTTCGAACACGGCGTGGAGGGCCAGGACGCCTGGCTCGACGCGAATGGCGGTCTCGATCCCCTCCCGGATCGCGGCGCTGAATTCCGCAACCCGGGCCGGATCGATCTCCAGCTCCGCCAGGCGGACATACGGCTGCTGCATCGGCTGGGCTGACGCGCCGCCGGACGACAGCGTGAGCAGCGAGGCGGCGAGAACCGTCCTGGCGTTCATGGCTGCTGCTTCGGGCGCTTCTCGAACACGTCCTTCGCCACCGGCAGGGCCGAGAAGACGTTCGGCCAGCCGGCATAGAAGGCCAGCTGCGTCAGCGCCTCCGCGGCCTGCGGCTGGGTCAGGCCGTTGTCCATGGCCCGGTTCAGGTGATAGGGGATCTGGGCGACCTGGCCGGATGCGACCAGCGCGCCGACCGTCACCAGGCTGCGGTCGCGCGGCGCCAGGTCGGGGCGCAGCCACAGGTCCCGGAACAGCACATCCGTCGTGTACCGCACCACCCCGGGGGCGACCGAGCCGAACTGCTCCCCGACGCGCGCCGCGCGCCGCGCCTCTGCCGTCTCGTCCAGCGGCAGCAGCGCGGGCGAGGCTGCGGGCAGCTGGTCGCCGCCGATCCCGCGCGCGGCGAAGACATCCCTGGCGGCGGCCGCCGCCGCCATCGCATTGCCCCAGCCGGAATAGAAGGCGAGATGGGTGATGATTTCGGAGACCTCGTGTGGCGTCACGCCGCTGTCGAGCGCGAGGCCGAGATAGACGGGCAGTGCCGCGGCCTGGTTGCGCGCGATCAAGGCGGCGAGGGTGACGATGCTGCGGTCCCGCGCCGACAGGCCCGGCCGCTTCCAGACGCCGCCCAGCAGCGTCTCCTCCGTGTATCGCTCCAGGGCGGGGGCGACCATGCGCAGATCCTCCTGTGACGACTCCGCCTGCGCCGCCGGGGCGGTCGTCAGGGACAGGGCGGCGATGGCGGCGGCAAGGGACTTCATCGGGGCACGCCTGTCGGGACGTTGAAGAGCATGCGCTGATATGGAAGCCGCCGCGGGGTGCGATTAGCCCGCGGAATGCGCATGGACCTATCAGGCGGCCTTATGAATGATCGGCGGTCTCGGTTCGCGTCGCGGCCGACCCCGTCATGTCCCGGTGATCTGGCGCCATGACGCGAAGGCATTGGGCTCGAGGGTCGCGGCGCCGCCAGGATGCAGCCTCGGTGCCTCGGGGAGCGAGTGCTGTGTCGGCAAGAGTGGTGATGACGGTGGTGATCGCGCTGGCGGCGCTGGCCTTGCCGGCCGCGGCGCAGGCGCCGCAGCGGGTGGTGCCCGTGGCGGTGCGGGTGATCCCGCCGATGGTCGAGGAGACCAACGGCCAGCTCAGCGGCTTCAGCATCGATCTCTGGAACGCGATCGCCAGCCGCCGCCACTGGACCACCGAGTTCACGGTGGTGCCCAGCGTCCAGGCCCAGCTCGCCGCCGTATCCGGCCGCGAGGCCGATGCCGGCGTCGGCGCGATCTCGATCACCGCCGACCGCATCACCGACTACGATTTCTCGCAGCCGATCCTGAATGCCGGGCTCGGCATCCTGACGCGCAGCGAGCGGCCGGGGCGCGAGGCCACCGCCTTCGGCAGCCTGCTGCACCTGCTGCTGTCGCCCGCGGTGCTGGTCTGGCTCGGCATCGCCGGGCTGCTGACGATCGTCCCGGCGCATATCGTCTGGTTCGTCGAACGCGGCCAGCCGGATGGCATGATCGGCACCAGGCGCTACTTCCCCGGAATCTTCCAGGCCTTCTTCTGGGGTCTCGGCACCCTGGCCACCCAGGCGGATGCGATGCCGCGCCACTGGGTGTCCCGTGGCGTCGCGGTGCTGTGGATGTTCACCGGCGTGGTCTTCGTCGCCTTCTACACGGCGACGCTGACGGCCAGCCTGACGGTGCAGCAGATCCGGCAGGAGATCAACGGCCCCGGCGACCTGCCGGGCAAGGCGGTCGGCACCGTCGGCGGCACCACCTCGGCCCGCTATCTCGGCGCCGCCAACATCCAGCCGGTGACCTTCGCGAGTGCGGAGGACGCCTACCAGGCCCTGATCGACGACCAGGTCGACGCCGTCGTCTACGACGCGCCGGTGCTGCAATACATCGCCGCGCATCAGGGGCTCGGGCGCGCCGGCCTGGTCGGCCCGATCTTCCAGCCGGAGGATTACGGCTTCGTCTTCCGCAACGACAGCGACCTGCGCCGCGACGTCGATGCCGCCCTGCTGTCGATGCGCCAGGACGGCAGCTATGAGGAGCTGCGCCAGCGCTGGTTCGGCAAGTCGTAGCGGGGCGGCGGGGCGGGCCGGATTCGACCCTTTGCGGTCACCGTTTTATCAGGGCTGATGCCGAACCGCCGCCGGTCTAATGGAGCGTGTGCAATCGCTGCGACAACGGTCCCTTCTATTCTGCGGGTCACCCGTTGGCATAATATCATATAAGCGATCTTCCGATCTGGTCTGGGGGACGGGTCATGAGATTTCGTGTCATGTGGTTGTGTCTGTTTGTGCTCGCGCTACCGGCCGGGCCAGCGATGGCGGAGAGAGATTGTCCGAAGCTCGATTGTACCGATCTTCCGAATGGCGAGTATCCCAATCCCGAGACATGCACCGCCTTCTGCTATTGCGTCTGGGGGGAGTCCGTATGGACGGATTGCCCCGATGGCCTTTTCTTCAATCCTGAACTCAAGGTTTGTGACTGGCCGCAGAACTCCGGATGCAAGATCGGCACTGAGTCCACCAAACCGAAAACGGGTGGATAGACCCACACGGTCGCGTCTCGGGGCGGACACGGCTTCCGCTAGCCGCCCCTTGCGGCCATGGTTCTTGCCTGTTCGGGATCGCGACCAGTCTCTACGCCGGGAACAGGTTCCGCGCCAGGAAGTCGACGAACGCCCGCAGCTTGGGCGAGGGATAGCGGCTGGACGGCCACAGCAGGCGGAACACGCCCTCATGCGCGGTGTGGTCGGCCAGCACCGCCGCCAGCCGGCCGTCCTCGATCTGACGGCGAATGGCGAAGTCGGGCAGGCAGGCGATGCCCAGCCCCTGCTCGGCCAGGGCGATCAGCGGCTCGATCGTGTTCGCCACCGCTGTGGCCGGCAGCGCGATCTCCTGGCGCAGCGGCCAGGGCTCGAACCTGCCGCTGGTGGCGAAGCGGTGCTGCAGGCAGGCATGGCCGGCCAGCTCCTCCGGACTCCCCGGCACGCCCCGCCGTTGGAGGTAGGAGGGCGAGGCCACGAGCTGCAGCCGGAACACGCCCAGGAAGCGGCTCATCAGCCGGGAGTCGCTCACCTCGCCGGCACGGATCACGGCGTCGAAGCCCTCCTCGATCACGTCGACCAGCCGATCGGTGAAGTCGAGATCCAGCTCGATCTCCGGGTAGGCGCGCATGAAGGCGCCCAGGGTCGGCATCATCAGCATGCCGGCCAGCGGCAGGCTGACCCGCAGCCGGCCGCGCGGCGCGCCGCGGGTCTGCGCCAGCTCCGTCTCGGCGCTCTCGATCTCGCTGAAGATCCGCCGGCAGCGCTCCAGGAACAGCGCGCCTTCCGGCGTCAGCGTCACCGACCGGGTCGAGCGGTGCAGCAGGCGCACGCCCAGCCGCTCCTCCAGCCGCGCCACCGCCTTGCCGATGGCGGAGGAGGAGACGCCGAGCTGCCGTGCCGCCGCGGTGAAGCTGCGGGCGTCGGCCGCCCGGACGAAGGCGTCGAGCGCGCCGAGGCTGTCGGTGTGTCGCATCGTCATTCCGGACATTTAAGTCTGAAGTGTCCGGAACTATAGCCTAGTTCTCCGGAATGCGCGGCGGCCTCACCTTGTCGCCAGTCACTGGATGACAGTCCCGACACGAGGAGGCAGAGATGGACGCCCCGCAGCATCACGACCGGTTCCCGTATTCCGCCATCGTCGACCGCCCGCCGCTGCGCTGGCCGAACGGCGCCCGGGTGGCGGTGTGGGTCACCCCGAACATCGAGCATTTCCTGTTCGACCGGCCGTCGAGCTCGATCAACCCGCACACCGCCGCCCTCGTCCCCGACGTGCTGAACTATTCCTGGCGCGACTACGGCGTCCGGGTCGGCATCTGGCGGCTGACGGAGGTGATGGAGAAGCATGGCTTCAAGGGCACGGTGGCGCTCAACGCCGACGTCGTCCGGCACTATCCCCGCATCATCGAGGCCGGGCAGGCGCTGGGCTGGGAGTGGATGGGCCATGGCGAGACCAACTCGACGCTGATCCACGCCCAGCCGGAGGAGGAGGAGCGGCAGATCGTGCGCGGCGTCGTCGAGACCATCGAGCAGGCCACCGGCCGGCGGCCGCGCGGCTGGCTCAGCCCGGCGCTGACGGAATCGCACTGCACGCTCGACCTCCTGGCCGAAGCCGGCATCGACTACGTCGCCAACTGGGTCAATGACGAGCAGCCCTATCCGATGCGGGTGAAGACGGGATCGATGCTGTCGCTGCCCTATTCGATCGAGATCAACGACTTCAACGCCTTCCTCTTCCAGGGCCAGACCGGCGAGCAGTTCGCGCGGACCATCCGCGACCAGTTCGACGGGCTCTACGAGGATGGGGCGAAGACCGGCCGGGTGATGGGCATCGCCCTGCACCCGTTCCTGATCGGCCACCCGCACCGGGCCCGGCACTTCGCCGCGGCGCTGGCCCACATCGCCGCGCATGACGGCGTCTGGCTGGCCACCGGCAGCGAGATCGCCGACTGGTACCGGAAGGCCCGCGCCGAAGGCTAGCCGGCCGCGGCCTTCATGATCATCCAGTGCGGCTCCGCATCGTTCCGCTTGCCGGGACTGCCCGGTTGCCGATCGGGGAAGCGCCCGGTCTGAGCCAATGGCGCCCGAGGAATGCCGGCACGAGGGTCAGCTGCCGGCGCAGGCGGCCTCGATATCGGCAAACGCCTGATCGATGCCGCTGATGTCGAACAGGGCCGTCAGTTCGCTCGGGCCGCGTTTCTGGCCGGTGGCGCGGACGACCAGCTTCGTGCCGCCGGCGAAGTCAATCTTGATGTTCTTGCGATAGGGCAGCGTCACCACAGGGTCGTCGCGGACGCTCCAATTGCCCCCGATCGCTCGATTGTCGTCGACCCTGTAAAGCATCCAGACGGTGTCGCCGGACGCGGGATCGAGGCGCCTGCTGAAGCTCGCCACGAAGAACAGCTGCTTCATCGGATTGCAGGTGACGCCGAACATCGCATTCGATTCGGTGCCGGCTTCTCCGGTCGAATCGACGTAGATCGACGTGGTGATCTTGTCGTTGATCGGGTCCTTGGTGTCGAGCCGCCGCCATTCGGCCTGGGCCGGGACGCTCAGGAGCGATGCTGCGATTGTCAGATGCACGAAACGCATGGAACTCCCCCGAGTTGGAACCCCTGGCGGTGAGGCCGGCACGACCTTCTTCTTACGCAGGCTACATCGCCTTCTGCCGCCCTGCAGACGGCGAATCGCGCGATCATGGGAGGCACCTCTGCGCGGCCCGCGTCACGGTGCAAGGCGATGCAAAGGGGCTTCTGCGGGACCGGCCGATTTTCACCGAGCGAATGGGCGGATGGCGTCCCCGGAGAGATTCGAACTCCCGACCCGCTGCTTAGGACGCAGCCGCTCTATCCTGCTGAGCTACGGGGACCCGGGCGCCCTTATAGCAGCCTGCGGGGGCGATGACACCCCCGCCGTGGTGCTGCGACGCGCGAAGGCCGGATGCGAAGGAGGCCACCCCGCGCCGGGTGGCCTCTTCGTCGCACGGAATCGGACGCGGCCCGCCTCAATCCTCGACGAAGCTGCGCTGGAAGGCGTGCACCAGCGGGTCGACCGCGTATTGCAGGGCGGTGCGGGTGCCGGTCTGGATCGAGGCCTCGGCCGGCATGCCGGCGGACAGGTTGACCTGCGGCGCCACCTGCTTCAGCAGGGTTGGGTCGACCTCGACCTTGGCCAGGAAGTAGGACCGCCGGGTCTGCTCGTCCTGGGTGCTGTCGGCGGCGACATAGATCACGCGGCCGTCGATCCGCGGCATGTTGCGCTGGTGATAGGCGGTGAAGCGGACCAGCGCCGACTGCCCCTCGCGCACCGTGTCGATGTCGTTCGGCTGCACCTGCACGTCGATCACCAGCTTGTCGTTCTTCGGCACGATCTCCAGGATCGCGGCGCCCGGCTGGATGACGCCGCCGAGCGTGTGGTACTTCAGGTTCACCACCACGCCGTCGAGCGGCGCCAGGATGCGGGTGCGGCCGACCACGTCGCCGGCGGACCGCATCTTCTCCTCCAGCTGGGCCAGCTCCTTCTGCGTGCTGGAACGCTCCTCGGCGATCTTGTCGCGGAAGTCGCTGTCCAGCGCCAGGATCCGCATCTGGCTCTCGCCGATGGTCTGCTCGGCCTTGGCGATCGAGGAGGTGTCGGAGGCCTTCTGGCCGATGATCTGGGCCTGGGCGCGCTGCAACTGCAGCAGGCGGGTCCTGCGCTCCAGCCCCTTGGCCACCAGCGGGGCGACGCCGTCGATCTCCTGCTGGATCAGGTCGAGCTGGGTGTCCGACGAGGTGATCTGGGCGCGCAGGCCCTCGATGTCGGCGCGGCTCTGCTCGACGCGCTGCTCCAGCACCGATTTCTGGCCCAGGATCGATTCGCGGCGGGAGACGAACTGCTGCTGCTGCGCCCGCACCAGGGCCGCGGCGACCGGGTTCTTCGCCGCCTCGTCCAGCACCTCCTGCGGCATGGCGATCGACGCCGCGCCGGCCTGCTCGGCGTCGAGCCGGGTCAGCGCCGCGATGTCGGCCAGGCGCTGCATGCGCACCGAATCATAGGTCGCCAGGTCGCGCGTCGAATCCAGCACCAGCAGCGGATCGCCGGCCCTGACCTCGGTGCCGTCCTTCACCAGCAGCTCGCGGATGATGCCGCCTTCCAGGTGCTGCACCGTGCGCTTGTTGCCTTCCGGGCTGACCACGCCGTTGGCGATCGCGGCCGAGGCCAGCGGGGCCACCGCGGCCCAGGCGCCGAAACCGAAGACGAAGACGCCGATCACGACGCCGCCGATCAGGCTGAGACGGTTCAGGCCGTAGGCGTTGCGCTTGAGCGCCGTGACCGTCTCATCCGGCGGAGCGGGCAGGCGGGGGCTGCTGCGGACGGCCGGCGGCAGTGGCTGTCCAGGCTCCTGAGGGATAAGCGACATTTTCCGAACTTCCCTTTGGCGCCGGCGTGGTCTCTGCGGCGCGTGGTCCAGCGATGCGGGCCAGAACCTCGGCCCGCGGTCCGAGCAGCGCGATCTCGCCGTCGCGCATCACCAGGAGGCGGTCGGCATCGGCCAGGATCTGCGGACGGTGGGCGACGATGACGACGGTCGCGCCCTGGGTCTTCAGCCCGGCGATCGTGCCCATCAGCGCCGCCTCGCCATCCGCGTCGAGGTTGGAGTTGGGCTCGTCCAGCACCACCAGCTTGGGGTTGCCGAACACGGCGCGGGCCAGGCCGACACGCTGGCGCTGCCCGCCCGACAGCGGCACCCCGCCGTCGCCGATCGGGGTATCGTAGCCCTGCGGCAGCCGCACGATCATGTCGTGCACGCCGGCCAGCTGCGCCGCCGCCACCACCTGGTCGGAGTCGACCTCGCCCATGCGGGCGATGTTCTCGGCCACCGTGCCGGGGAAGATGTCGACCGCCTGCGGCAGGTAGCCGAGATACGGGCCCAGCGTCTCCGGCGACCATTGCCCGAGATCGGCGCCGTCGAGCCGGACCGCGCCGTCGGTCGGCGGGTAGATGCCGCACAGGAGGCGGCACAGCGTGCTCTTGCCCGAGGCCGAGGGCCCGACCACGCCCAGCACCTCGCCGGCCGCGATCTCGAAGCTGACCCGCTTGATGATCGGGGTCTTGGCCTGCGGCGCCACGAACACCAGCTTGTCGATCTGCACCTTGCCGCTCGGCGCCGGCAGGGTCAGGCCGTCGCGGCGCTTGGGCAGGGCGGTCAGGATCTTCTCGATCGATTCATAGGACTGGCGGGCGCTGATGAACTGGCGCCAGGAGCTGATCGCCTGCTCGACCGGGGCCAGCGCGCGGGACAGGATCATCGACCCGGCGATCATGCCGCCCGAGGTCAGCTCGCCGTGCAGCAGCAGATAGGCGCCGACGCCCATCACCAGGCTCTGCACGAAGATGCGGACGAATTTCGAGGCGCCGCCGATGATCGACGACAGGTCGGCGCCTTTCTCCTGGCCCTGCAGCGCCGCCTCCTGGTCCTTCCGCCAGCGGCCCAGCAGCGCCGGCAGCATGCCCATGGCGCGCACCGTCTCGGCGCTGCGGATGGCGCCCTCGGCCTGGCGCTGGGCGGTGACCTGCAGCTTGTTGGCGTCGGTGGTCGGGCCGCGCAGCATCTTCTCGTTGGCCAGCGCCAGCCCGAACAGGACCAGGGCGGAGATCAGCGCCGTGACGCCGAGCGCCCAGTGCAGCAGGAACATGACGACGATGAAGACCGGCGCCCAGGGGGCGTCGAACAGCGGGCCGATCGCCGGGCCGCCGATGAAGGCGCGGATCTGCGACAGGTCGCGCAGCGCCTGGCCGCCCACCGGCGCGCCCAGCACGGCGCCGTTCACCCCGGTCTCGACCAGCGTGCCGGCGAGCTGGCGCTCGAACCGGGTGCCGATCCGGGCCAGGAGAGCGGAGCGCAGCCCGTCGATCCAGCCGAGGATGATGAAGGCGAAGCAGGCGACGATGGTCAGGAACACCAGCGTCTCGACATGGGCGCTGCCCAGCACCCGGTCGAACAGCTGATAGGAGTAGAGCGGCGACACCATCACGAGGAGATTGATGACGAAGCTGAACCCGCCGGCCACCAGGAACCATGGCCTGACCGATCGCAGGGCTCTGCGGGCGGCGCTCGGCGGTGTCGATTCGGTCTTCGCCATAATGTCTTTTCCCCTCGTCGGCGTCCCCAGGCGCCAGCACCCGAAGCCGACTTTATATACCGCCGCATACTGATCGAGAAGCAGACCGCCCCGCTACCGGAAAGCGAACTGAAACCCCCTAAGGACCCGTATTTGAATAATTCATTCCCAACTTTGTAACTGTCTCACAGGGAACACCCATTGTCTCGACAGATTCTGCGCTTCGCTTGGCAAAATTCTGACCGTTTCGCGACCGATTCTTGACCCCTTGGCGGCGGGGCCGGACGGGCGCTAGGATGGCTCCGCATGGAACAAAGAAGCAACATCGATTCTCTGGCGCGGCTGCAGACGGCGCAGGTCACGCGCGGCGTCCGGCGCTGGTTCGCCGCCGCCGGCCAGGCCAGCCTGCCGGAGTTCGGCCTGCCCGACGGCCGCCGCGCCGACATCTTCGCGGTCGACGGGGCGGGCGGCATCACCCTGGTCGAGGTCAAGGTCTCGATCGCCGATTTCCGCGGCGACCGGAAATGGCCGAACTACGCCGCCTATTGCGACCGTTTCTGCTTCGCCGTGCCGGAGGATTTCCCGCAGGAGCTGATCGGCCCGGACTGCGGCCTGATCGTCGCCGACGGCTTCGACGCCGTGCTGCTGCGGCCGCCGCCGGAGCATCGCCTGCCGCCGCCCCGGCGCAAGGCGCTGGTGCTGGAGTTCGGTCGGGTCGCGGCCCAGCGCCTGCACCTGCTGGAGGACGACGGCGCGCTGGTCGGCTGGCGCGGCGCCGGGGCGATCTGAGCGGGATCGCTACGCCCGTGGGCGCGGGGGCGCGGTCGGGGGCGCGGCGGTGCTGGCCCGCAGCAGCAGCTGGTTCGGCAGCATCATCTTCATCGGCACGGCGGCGGCGTCGCCGTCCAGCAGCTGCAGCAGGATCTCCACGGTCTTGGCGCCGAGGCTCGCCGTCGGCTGTCGGATGGTGGTCAGGGGCGGCTCGCAGAACACCCCGACGGGGGCGCCGTCGAAGCCGATGACGGACAGGTCGTCGGGCACGGTCACGCCATGCGCGCGGACCGTGCCCATGAAGGCGATCGCGGCGTCGTCCCAGCAGCTGACGGCCGCGGTCGGGCGCCGCTTCCGCGCCAGATAGGCCCGGGCCGCGTCGATGCCGCACGAAAAGCCGTTCTGGAACGAATGAAGGCCGCCGTGGCGGATCACGGCCCGATCGGGCAGGCCGGCCGCCGCCGCCGCCTCGGCGAGGCCGGCGAACCGCTCCGCCTCGTGATAGTTGTCGGCCGGCCCGGCGATGTAGAAGAACGACCGGTGGCCCAGGCCGATCAGGTGCAGCGCCGCGTCCCGCATGGCCTCGCGGTCATTGGCGATCACGCTCGGGATGCCGGCCGCGCTGCGGTCGTGCAGCAGCGACACGATCGGGATGCCGGCGCCGGCGAGCGACCGGCGCCCGTAGGACGGCAGCTCCGAGGATCCGAAGACGATCGCGCCGCGGACGATGCCGCCGATCGCCAGGTCGGGAATGTGCGCCTCCGCCGCCGGCCGGCTGCGGCTGGCGATGACGAGGTTGAAGCCGGCCTTCGCGAGGGTCGCGGCGGCGCTCTGCAGCACTTCGGAGGTGATCTGCGAGACGTCGTTGGCGATGGCCGGCTCGGACATCACGGCCATGACGATGTTGGACGCGCCGACGCGCAGGCTCCGGGCCGCGGCGTTGGGGACGTAGCCCAGCTGCTCGGCCGCGGCGAGGATCCGGCGCCGCGTCGTCTCGTTGACCCGGCCGGGATTGGCCAGGGCGCGGCTGACCGTCGACGTCGCGACGCCGGCCAGTCTCGCGACATCGCGCATGAGGGGGCCGAAACCCTCACGACTGCTCGGGCGCCTGCCCATAATGCTGCGTATTCTTTCTGCCTCTGCCGCTGCCGTGCCGCCCGGTGACGACGGGTCGTCGCGGGCGGGGGCGGCGGCCCATATGGTCGATCGAAAACCATTCCAAAGTGACCCGGGAAAAAGCCGTTGCAAAGCAGGGTAACGTTGCCACGATTCTGGCAATCGATTGCCGCCTCGCATGTCGTCTGGCCAGGGCCGAGTTGCCGGGCCTCGAAAGCCCGAACGCCGGCAATGGCGACGCCATCTTCATTTTCGCACCGGCAACTTCACCGCCAGGACCGGGCAGGGGGGCGTGGTCGATTTCGGCCGCCAGGGCGTCCATCTCGAGACCACCGGCGACAGGATCCAGGACGCGATCATCACCGTCTATTCCGGCCACGCCCTGGCCGCGGCGGATTTCGTGCTCTAGCCTCCAGGCGGGCCGGAGGCAGGATGCGCCCGGCCCGCCGCCTCTCCACGCCGACGGATCGACCGGATGTCCCGGGCCTCCGCCGGTGAACACAATGTTCATGGCTCAACCCGGCCGCCGGGTCCGCCGATAGGACGGGATCAACAACGCGGTATGCGTTCGGGTGGTTCCCGTCGCGCACAAATCCATGTATGTCGTGGGGTCGCATCGGGCCGCGTCGTCCAGCCTTGCAACCCCGAATCAGAGTGGCGCTATGCTGAGAACCCGTCCTCGCAATTTTGTCCTCGGTGCCCTGGCCGGCCTTGCGGTCGCGGCCGGCGTCGCCGTGCCGGGAACGGCCTCGGCGCAGAACGTGCAGTACATCTCCTCCAGCCGCGACTGGCACGCCTTCCAGTTCACCGAGAACGGCGGCAAGGCCTGCTACATCGCCTCGAAGCCGACCAAGTCCGAACCCGCCAATGTCCGCCATGGCGACGTGTTCATCCTGGTCACCAACCGGCCGGCGGAGAAGCAGAAGAACGTGGTCAGCCTGCAGGTCGGCTACACGCTGAAGCAGGGCGCCGACGTCACCCTCACGATCGGCGGCAGGAACTTCCAGCTGTTCACCGACGGCAACACCGCCTGGTCGCGCGATGCGGCGGCGGACGACGCGCTGGTGGCGGCGATGAGGGGCGGCTCGACCTTGACGGTCAAGGCCACCTCCTCGCGCGGCACCGGCACCAGCTACACCTTCTCCCTCGCCGGCATCACCGCGGCGCTGGGCGAGATCAACAAAGCCTGCGGCGCCTGACCGCGGCATTCTGGTTGCGGTAGTCGTCACACCGCATCCGTTCATGTAAAACAGCTCGGCCCCTTCCCTTGGGGAGGGGCCGTTGCCATTTCAGGGCCTTCCGGAGGTCCCATGGGTATCGAAACGCACGCCACAACCTTCGCGCCGCCCGCGCCCCGCGCCGACGGCCGCATCAACCTGGTCGGGCTCGACCGCGCCGAGCTGGCGGAGACGCTGGCGGGCCTGGGCGAGCCGGCGTTCCGCGCGCGCCAGCTGTTCGGCTGGATCTACAAGCGCGGCGCCACCGATTTCCAGGCGATGAGCGACCTGGCCAAGGGCCTGCGCGCCAAGCTGGCGGACGGCTTCGCCCTCGACCGGCTGCAGGTGGTGCGGCAGCAGCAATCCTTCGACGGCACCCGCAAGTGGCTGGCCCGGATGGAAGACGGGCAGGAGATCGAATCGGTGCACATCCCGGAGGAGGAGCGCGGCACGCTCTGCGTCTCCTCCCAGGTCGGCTGCACCCTGACCTGCAAGTTCTGCCACACCGGCACCCAGCGCCTGGTGCGCAACCTCGAGGCCTCGGAGATCGTCAGCCAGGTCATGCTGGCTCGCGACATCCTGGAGGATTGGGGGCGGGAAGGGGATGACCGCCAGCTCACCAACATCGTGATGATGGGGATGGGCGAGCCGCTCTACAATTTCGAGAACGTGAAGCGCGCGCTGAAGCTGGTGATGGACCCGGAGGGCATCGCCCTGTCGCGCCGCCGCATCACGCTGTCGACCGCCGGCGTGGTGCCGCTGATGAAGCGCTGCGGCGAGGAGCTGGGCGTCAACCTGGCGGTGTCGCTGCATGCGGTGACCGACGAGCTGCGCGACCAGATCGTGCCGATCAACAAGAAGTACCCGGTCAAGGAGCTGCTGGACGCCTGCCGCGACTATCCCGGCGTCAACAACGCCCGCCGCATCACCTTCGAATACGTGATGCTGAAGGACGTCAACGACACCCCGGCCGATGCGCGCCAGCTGGTGCGCATCCTCAAGGGCATCCCGGCAAAGATGAACCTGATCCCCTTCAACCCCTGGCCGGGCGCGCCCTTCGAATGCTCGACGCCGGAGGCGATCGAGCGCTTCGCCGACATCCTGATGGAGGCCGGCTACGCCAGCCCGATCCGGACGCCGCGCGGCAGCGACATCCTCGCCGCCTGCGGCCAGCTGAAATCCGACAGCGTGCGCCAGCGCGCCTCGGCCCGCGCCGCCGCCCCGGCCGCGGCCGCCGCGCACTGATCCGCCGCGCATGACGCTCGCCGAATTCTTCCAGACCCCCGGCGCCTGGGCGCTGCTCTTCGCCCTGCTGGCGATGCCGGCGCTGGCCCGCATGCTGGCCCGCGCCGGCCTGGCCCGCGGCTGGGCGCTCTTGGCCCTGGTGCCGCATGTCGGCGTGCTGCTGGTCTTCGCCGTGCTGCTGTTCCGGCGCTGGCCGGTGGTGGCGTCGGCGGGGGAGGGGAAGCGATGAGCGGCGTGCTCGAGACCCTGTCGTCGCTCTACGGCCCGGGCTGGATGGCGTCCCTGCCGCATTGGGGCACCAACCTCGTCATCGGCATCTACATCGTGCTGCTGATGAGCTTCGCCGCCTATGCCCTGGTCAAGGCGCGAGTGACGCCGCTGTGGTCGATCCTGCTCCTGGTGCCCTATCTCGACGTCATCGTGCTGTGGGTCATCGCCTTCATCCGCTGGCCGCGCATCGACGGGCCGCGGCCGCATGTCGTCCACCGGGGATGAAGCGCCCCGGCCTGGCGCTGCCGCTGGCCTGGCTTCTCCTCACCTCCCATGCGTCTGCCGCGGAGAGCGACATCCGCGGCTGGGACGGCCTGACCTGGGGCATGACGGCACCGCAGGTCGAATCGGCCCTGCCGCAGGCCGTGCCGCTGTCGCCGCCCTGGGATTTCGGGCCGCTCTATGCCGAGCGCATGGTGCGCGACGTCGTGGTCGGCGGCATCGCCTTCGACCTGGTGCCGGAGCTGGCGCGGAAGGACGGCCGCCTGGCCCAGATCCTGTTCGAGCGGCGCTCGCCGATCCCCGGCCCGGATGAGCTGCAATCCTTCGTCAACGACCTGCACGCCCGGCTGGGGCCGCCGGCCGAAAGCTGCGTCGTCCAGTCCGGCCTGGTGACGCGGCTGTGGCGCTTCCCCTCGGCCCAGGTGGCGCTGACCATGGTCGACTTCTCCGCCGACGGCAGCCGCGGCCGGCTGCAGCGTTTGCTGCTGCGCTACACCGCCGCCGATCACGCGCCGGCCTCGCCCTGCGAACGGAACAAACCCAGACCATGAACGTGATGGCAACGGAAACGCTTCATTCTGAAACCGTCACGGTCTAGGGTCAGCACCTGAACGAACGCCGCCATTCCCTCTCCGCCCACCGGGAGCCAAGAGCATGAGTGATTCCTCCGACTACGTGCCGCCGAAGGTCTGGACCTGGGACAAGGCGAGCGGCGGCCAGTTCGCCAACATCAACCGCCCGATCGCCGGTCCGACGCATGACAAGGCGCTGCCGGTCGGCCGCCATCCGTTCCAGCTGTACTCGCTGGCGACGCCGAACGGCCAGAAGGTCACGATCCTGTTCGAGGAGCTGCTGGCCGCAGGCCATCGCGGCGCCGAATACGATGCCTGGCCGATCCGGATCGGCGACGGCGACCAGTTCGGCAGCGGCTTCGTCGACATCAACCCGAACTCCAAGATCCCGGCGCTGCTGGACCGCAGCGGCCCGACCCCGGTCCGGATCTTCGAATCCGGCGCCATCCTGGTCCATCTCGCCGAGAAATTCGGCGCCTTCCTGCCGGCCTCCGGCCCGGCCCGCGCCGAGACCCTGTCCTGGCTGTTCTGGCAGATGGGCAGCGCGCCCTTCCTCGGCGGCGGCTTCGGCCATTTCTACGCCTATGCCCCGACCAAGATCGAATACGCGATCAACCGCTACGCCATGGAGGCCAAGCGCCTGCTCGACGTGCTCGACCGCCGCCTGGCCGAGAGCGAGTACGTCGCGGGCAGCGAGTACACCATCGCCGACATGGCGAACTGGCCCTGGTTCGGCGGCCTGGCCCTCGGCCGGGCCTATGGCGCGGCGGAGTTCCTGGACGTGCAGAGCTACAAGCACGTGCAGCGCTGGGCCAAGGCGATCGACGCCCGGCCGGCGGTGAAGCGCGGCCGCATCGTCAACCGCCTCACCGGCGATCTCTCCGAACAGCTGCACGAGCGCCACGACGCGAGCGACTTCGAGACCCGGACCCAGGACAAGCTCGCGACGCAGAGCTGACCGCCGCAGGCTGGTCAGGGCCCGGAGCGCCCGGGCCCTGACCGGGCCGCATGGCTCCTGTGTTGCCCCGCCGCCGCGATGCTCCTAATGTCCGGCGGTTTTTCCTTGTGGAGGCAGGCATGGCGGCGGTTGGCGGGCAAGAGGGGCAGCAGCAGGTCAAGAAGGTGGTTCTCGCCTATTCGGGCGGGCTCGACACCTCGGTCATCCTGAAATGGCTGCAGGAGACCTATCGCTGCGAGGTCGTGACCTTCACCGCCGATCTCGGCCAGGGCGAGGAGCTGGAGCCGGCGCGGAAGAAGGCCGAGCTCTTGGGCATCAAGCCGCAGAACATCTTCATCCGCGACGTGCGCGAGGAGTTCGTGCGCGATTTCGTGTTCCCGATGTTCCGCGCCAACGCGCTCTACGAGGGCGTCTACCTGCTCGGCACCTCGATCGCCCGGCCGCTGATCTCCAGGCACCTGGTCGAGATCGCGGCCGAGGTCGGGGCCGACGCCGTGGCCCATGGCGCCACCGGCAAGGGCAACGACCAGGTCCGGTTCGAGCTGTCGGCCTACGCGCTGAACCCGCACATCAAGGTGATCGCGCCGTGGCGGCTGTGGGACCTGACCAGCCGCACCCGCCTGCTCGCCTATGCCGAGGAGCGGCAGATCCCGATCGCCAAGGACAAGTACGGCGAGCCGCCCTATTCGACCGACGCCAACCTCCTGCACATCTCCTATGAGGGCAAGGCGCTGGAGGACCCCTGGGTCGAGCCGGACGAGGCGATGTACACCCGCTCGGTCAACCCGGCCCAGGCGCCGGACGAGCCGACCTATGTCGAGATCGAGTTCGAGAAGGGGGATGCCGTCGCGGTCGACGGTGAGCGCCTGTCGCCCGCCGCGCTGCTGACCAGGTTGAACGAGCTCGGCGGCCGGAACGGCGTCGGCCGGCTGGACCTGGTCGAGAACCGTTTCGTCGGCATGAAGAGCCGCGGCGTCTACGAGACCCCGGGCGGCACCGTGCTGCTGGCCGCCCACCGGGCGATCGAGTCGATCACCCTCGACCGCGGCGCCGCCCACCTCAAGGACGAGGCGATGCCGCGCTATGCCGAGCTGATCTACAACGGCTTCTGGTACTCGCCGGAGCGCGAGGCCATCCAGGCGCTGATCGACAAGACCCAGGAGCGGGTCAACGGCACCGTCCGGCTGAAGCTGTGGAAGGGCAACGTCATCGTCGCCGGCCGCAAGAGCCCGAACAGCCTGTACCGCCTCGACTACGTCACCTTCGAGGAGGATTCGGTCTACGACCAGCGCGACGCCCAGGGCTTCATCAAGCTGAACGCGCTGCGCCTGCGCCTCGGCGCCATGGCCCGCGGCAAGTAAGGCTGGAAAAGAAAACGCCCCGCCGTGGTCGGCGGGGCGCAGTTTCCATCCGGCGTCCGGCTTACACGAAGGTGAAGTCCGACGCGGTGAAGTGCAGCTTCTGGAACTCATCGAAGCTGATGTCGGTCAGGCGGGCGAAGGCCGAGGCGGTGCCGTCCTCCTGGACGCTGGCGATGAGGCCGGCATGGAAGGTCGAGCTGTAGAACAGGACGATGTCGCCGGCGCTTTCGCCGCCGACGGCCGCGAGGGCCTGGGCATTGGTGGCGAAGCTCTGGTCGGTGACCACGACGACGCTCTCGCCGTTCGCGCCGGCCGCGGCACCGCGGTAGAAGCTGTCCACCACGCCGCCGACCGTGCCGTCGCCATGGTCGACGAAGTTCGCGCCGACCCCGTCATGGCCGAGGCCGACGGCATCGAAGGCGAAGGTGTCGTTCAGCGGGCTGAAGCCCTCGATCTCGGCGTGACCCGCGCCGGTGCCGCTCTTCGGGTCGTCGAAGCGGAACAGGAAGGTGTCGTTGCCGGCACCGCCGCTCAGCGCATCGATGCCGTCGCCACTGATCAGCGTATCGTTGCCGCTGCCGCCATAGAGATGGTCGTCGCCGCTGACGTTGCGCGGATTGTCCCGGCCTTCGTCGCCTGAGAGGGTGTCGTTGCCGGCGCCGCCGGCGACCACGTCATTGCCGTTGCCGCCGAACAGCTTGTCGGTGCCGTCGCCGCCATGGAGGGCGTCGCTGCCGTCGCCGCCGTAGAGGCGGTCGGCCCCGGTGTAGCCGTAGAGGGCGTCGTGGCCGGCTCCGCCCTCGAGGACGTCGTTGCCGCTGCCGCCGTCGATGGCGTCGTTGCCGTCGTTCCCCTGCAGCAGATCGTTGCCGCTGCCGCCTTCGATCGCGTCGGCATGGGCGCCGCCCTTGACGAGGTCGTTGCCGTTGCCGCCATAGAGGGCGTCGCTGCCGTCGCCGCCATTGATGCGATCGTTGCCATCCTGGCCGCTGATCGCATCCTCCTCCGACGTCCCGACAAGGATGTCATCGCCCGAGGTCCCGATGATGATCTTGCTCACTGCATCTCCTTTCGTTTATTTGGACTTCCTCCCCGGTTGTAATGAAGCTCATGAAATTGATTCTTCGAGCGTCGAATTCAGTATTCGCGTAAAGTTGGTTTTTTGATTGAATAGATTCAAAGTGAATGCGGGTAAAGAAAGCCGCGCCCCGCCGCGAGGGCGGGGCGCGGTTCTGCCGGGCGAGGCCCGATCAGACGTAGGTGAAGTCGGACGCCGTCAGGCCCAGCGCCGCCAGGTCGGCCACGCTGTGGACGTTCGACAGGTGGACGAAGGTGTCCGCGTGGTCGGCCGAGGTGACATAGGCCAGGTTGGCGCTGCCGGTCGCGCTGTCGTAATAGGCGATGATGTCGCCGGCGGTCTCGCCCGAGATCCCCTTGGCGGCGGCATTGGCCGACGCGAAGCCCTGGTCGGTGATCACGACCGCGTGCTCGCCATTGGCGTCGGCGGCAGCCCCGCTGAAGAAGCTCGTCACCGCGCTGCCCGAGGTGCCGTCGCCGTTGTCGACGAAGTTCGCGCCCGCGCCGTCGCGGCCGACGCCGACCGCGTCGAAGGCGAAGCTGTCATGGCTCGGGTCGAAATCCCTGACGGTGGTGAAGCCCTGGATCGAGCCGAACTTCGGGTCGTGGAAGCGGAACAGGAAGGTGTCGTCGCCGGCGCCGCCGGTGAGGTAGTCCCTGCCGTCGCCGCTGATGAGGGTGTCGTTGCCGGCGTCACCGTAGAGCTTGTCGTTGCCTTCGCCGACATCGGTGCGAACGGTGTCGCGGCCGTTGTCGCCGGCGAGGACATCGTTGCCGATGCCGCCATAGACGGCGTCGTTGCCCTCGCTGCCGAAGACGTGGTCGTTGCCGGCGCCGCCATAGACATGGTCGATGTTCTGGCCGCCGAAGACGAAGTCGTCGCCGTCCTCGCCATAGACGGTGTCGTTGCCCTGGTCGCCGTTGATGTGGTCGGCCCCGGCGCCGCCGCGGACGGTGTCGTCGCCGAGATTACCCGTGAGGGTGTCGTTGCCGTCGTCACCGCGGACGGTGTCGTTGCCCGACCCGGCATCGATGTTGTCGTCGCCGCCGCCGCCCTTGGCGACGTCGTTGCCCCACCCGGCCAGAATGGTGTCGTTGCCGAGGTCGCCGTTGATACGGTCGTGACCCCAAGGATCGATGATCAGATCGTCACCTGTGCCGCCGACAAGGATGTCGTCGCCCAGTCCTCCCACGATCGGATTTGGCATGGCGAATACTCCCCTATGATGTAAGCCCTTATGCCCATAGGCATAATACGCATATTCGTGACGGCTTCATGACTCATCACAAGATTTCCCTTGTGTCTACACGAAGAGTTCGGCGTGAAACTTTTGGCCAATGCCCAATTTATTTTTCGAATAATTGTTTAAAACGCCGTGTTCGGCCGCAACTCTGGCATCGGGAGATCCGAATCGGGAACGGTTTGCGGAATGTGATATCTGAAATGGGTTTCATGAAATCTATTCGGGTCGCATTCGAAACCCAGGCCGCATCGCCAGATATCTGTGGTGGCGAATCGAAATCAGAATCGGATGCTGGAGCAAGGAAGATCAGGGCGTCGTCGGCGCGTCGAAACCTGCTTCCGTCAGGATTGCCTGGCCGGCCGGGGACAGGATGTACAGCGCCAGGCGATAGGCCTCCGGCGGCGCGTCCTTCAGCACGGTCAGGCCATAGGCGGCGCCGACGGCAAGTGCCTTGGGCAGCGGCACGACCACGAGGTCGGGCCGCTCCGCCTGCGCCGCCCTGCCGCTGGTGCAATAGCCGAGGAACATGTCGGCCCTGTCGTGGCCGATCAGCCAGGCGGCGGCATTGGCGTCCTCGGGCAGGCCCAGCTTCCGGGCGCTGTCGGGGCCCCCGACCAGCTGCAGCGCCTTTCCGTCCAGCATCGCATAGGCGCCGGGGCGGATCGCCTCGGCCTTGCGGAACATCGCCCAGGTGTAGTCGCCGGACGGGTCGCTGCCGGGCGTCGAGGTGCCGAGCCTGACCGCCGGGTCGAGCGCGCGATCGAGCATGTTGTCCGCCGTCAGCCCGACCTTCGGCGCGGCAATGGCGCAGAGCCGGTTGCGGGCGAACACGACCAGCGGCCCGCCCAGGCCCTCCCTGGCGAGCCTCTCGGGATGGCCGGTGTCGGCCGAGGTGAAGATGTCGACCTTGTCGCCGGCCTCGATCCGCTCCCGCATCGCGCCGGAAGGGCCGAAGCGCGCGTTCACCTCCGCCCCGCCCGACTGCCGGAAGGCCCCGGTGATCCGCAGCATCGCGCCGCGCAGGCTGCCGGCGCCGTACAGGGTCAGGGCCGGATCCGCCGCTGCGGCGGGCGTCGCCAGCAGCGCACATCCGATGACAACAGCCGCCAGCCGGCGCATGGCCTTCCTCCATCGCTTTCCGCCGCCGGACGCTAGCGGTATGTCTCGATATATTCAATCAGATATAACGATGGCGGGTCTGCGGGCCATATCCGAATATTCCGGCCGGTTAAGGCTTGCGCCGTTGCGCGGCCCGCACGCGCAAGTTTCGGTCGAATCCGCATCGGGTGACTAGGCGATGGTCGAAAGGCTGCCTATGTGACTGGCTTCGGCTCACTTGGCCGACCGGCCGGGACCTCATTCGGCCGTGAACGACGGCGGCCTTGGCCGCCTATGGAGTGAAGACGTATGGCGACTGGTACCGTGAAGTGGTTCAACACCACCAAGGGCTTCGGGTTTATTCAGCCGGACAACGGCGGCAAGGACGTGTTCGTGCACATCTCGGCTGTGGAAGCGGCCGGGCTGCGGTCCCTCAACGAGGGGCAGCAGGTCACGTTCGAGCTGGCGCGAGGCCGCGACGGCCGGGAGTCGGCGGCGAACCTGCAGGTTTCCTGACGGTCCGCATCGACGGCTAGATCAAAAGGGCGGCATCCCCGAGGGATGCCGCCCTTTTTGCTCGAAGCGTCGCGGCGATCCGCGTCAGCGGTATCGTGAACGGAAGCGCTCGCGCGGGGTCTCGCCGATCCGGGTGCCGGCGCGCAGCCCGCGCAAGGCCGTGGTCTCGCGCCAGGGCAGCGCGGCGTCCGCCGGCGGTTCGGCGATCTGGCGCCGGGCCGCCGCACCGACCACGGGACGGGGCGCCTCCTCCGCCCCCGAGCCCTCGACCAGTTCGGTCAGGGCGTCATAGACCTGCCGGATGATCTCCGGCACATGCGCGGCCTTGGTCTCGGTCCCGCGCAGATGCGCGGCCACGATCGCCGCAGTGACTTCGAGAACCTGGTTCGGCGTCGCCAGCGCCGCGCCGATCTCATCGATGGGCATCCGGCCCCCTCGTTGCTGTTGCTCTATCCGGTGACCTTCCAAGGACGTCCGGGCGGCGACGCCTATTCCGCCGGAAAACGAATTCCGGCCGCGCCGTCGCCACCGCCATCAAGGATCGAGAGGCCTATCGGTTCCCTCCTTTGGCGGAGGTGCGCCGGATCGTCGCTGTTGCCGGCGTGCGGGGCCCGGAAACGGAAAAGCCCGGCTCGCGCCGGGCTTTCGCAAAGAGTCAGGCAGTGAAACGGCTTACGCCGCCTGCTTCACCATGCTGCGCAGCACATACTGCAGGATGCCGCCGTTCTTGAAGTACTCCAGCTCGTCCAGCGTATCGATGCGGCAGAGCAGGGGCACGTCCTGGCGGCTGCCGTCGGCGCGGGTGATGGTCAGCACCATCTGCTGCCGCGGCTTCAGCCCGTCGGCGATGCCGAGGATGTCGAAGGTCTCGGTGCCGTCCAGCGTCAGGTCCAGCCGGGTGGTGCCGTCGGTGAACTGCAGCGGCAGCACGCCCATGCCGACCAGGTTCGAGCGGTGGATGCGCTCGAAGCTCTCCGCCACCACCGCCTTGACGCCGAGGAGGCGGGTGCCCTTCGCCGCCCAGTCGCGGCTCGAGCCCGTGCCGTACTCCTTGCCGGCGATGATCACCAGCGGCACGCCCTCGGCCTGGTAGCGCATCGAGGCGTCGTAGATCGGCAGCATCTCGCCCGAAGGCTGGTGCTTGGTGAAGCCGCCCTCGACGCCCGGCACCAGCTCGTTCTTGATGCGGATGTTGGCGAAGGTGCCGCGCATCATCACTTCATGGTTGCCGCGGCGGGCGCCGTAGCTGTTGAAGTCGAGCGGCCGGACCTGGTGCTCCAGCAGGTACTCGCCCGCCGGGCTGTCCTTCTTGATCGAGCCGGCCGGCGAGATGTGGTCGGTGGTGACGCTGTCGGCCAGCACCGCCAGCAGGCGGGCGCCGCGCACGTCGGTCACCGGCTCCGGCTCCTTCTGCATGCCGGTGAAGAAGGGCGGGTACTGGACGTAGGTGGAGCCCGGGTTCCAGTTGTAGGTCTCGCTCTCCGCCGTCTCGATGCTCCGCCACTCCTGCGGGCCCTCGAACACGTTGGCATAGCGGCTGCGGAACATCTCCGGCGTCAGGCACTGCTCGATCGTCTCGGCGATCTCCCGGGCGGTCGGCCAGACATCCTTCAGATAGACCGGCTGGCCGTCGCTGCCCGTGCCCAGCGGCTCGGTGGTGATGTCCTTGGTCATGCTGCCGAGCAGGGCGTAGGCGACCACCAGCGGCGGCGAGGCCAGGTAGTTCGACCGCACATGCGGGCTGATCCGGCCCTCGAAGTTGCGGTTGCCGGACAGCACGGCCGCGACGTTCAGGTTGCCGGTCTCGACCGCCGCGGCGATCTCGTCCGGCAGCGGGCCGGAATTGCCGATGCAGGTGGTGCAGCCATAGCCGACGGTGTTGAAGCCGACGGCGTCGAGGTCGACGTTCAGGCCGGCCGCGTTCAGGTACTCCGTGACCACCTGGCTGCCGGGAGCCAGCGAGGTCTTGACCCAGGGCTTGCGGGTCAGGCCGCGTTCGCGCGCCTTGCGGGCGACCAGGCCGGCCGCGACCATCACCGACGGGTTCGACGTGTTGGTGCAGCTGGTGATCGCCGCGATCACCACGTCGCCATGGTCGAGGTCATGGTCCATGCCGACGACCTTGGTCGGAGCCGGGGCGGTGCCGGCATCGGCCAGGAGCTTGGTGAAGGCGCCGGCCGCCTGGGTCAGGGCGACCCGGTCCTGCGGCCGCTTCGGCCCGGCCAGCGACGGCTCGACGTCGCCGAGGTCCAGCTCCAGCGTGTCGGTGTAGACCGGCTCCGGCGAATTGGCGTCGCGCCACATGCCCTGGGCCTTGGCATAGGCCTCGACCAGGCGGACCCGGTGCGGGTCGCGGCCGGAGAACTCCAGGTAGCGCAGCGTCTCGGCGTCGATCGGGAAGAAGCCGCAGGTGGCGCCGTATTCCGGCGCCATGTTGCCGATCGTGGCGCGGTCGGCCAGCGACATGTGGTCCAGGCCCTCGCCGTAGAACTCGACGAACTTGCCGACCACGCCCTTCTTGCGCAGCATCTGGGTGACCGTCAGCACCAGGTCGGTGGCGGTGCGGCCTTCCTTCAACTTGCCGGTGATCTTGAAGCCGATCACCTCGGGGATCAGCATCGACACCGGCTGGCCCAGCATCGCCGCCTCGGCCTCGATGCCGCCGACGCCCCAGCCCAGCACGGCCAGGCCGTTGACCATGGTGGTGTGGCTGTCGGTGCCGACCAGCGTGTCGGGATAGGCGACCTGGTTGCCGGTGTTGCGGTCCTTCTCCACCCACACGGTCTGGGCCAGGTACTCCAGGTTCACCTGGTGGCAGATGCCGGTGCCAGGCGGGACGACGCGGAAATTGTCGAAGGCGGTCTGGCCCCAGCGCAGGAAGGCGTAGCGCTCGTGGTTGCGCTCGAACTCCAGGTCGACATTCTGCTGGAAGGCGTTCGGGGTGCCGAAGGCGTCGACCATGACGGAGTGGTCGATGACCAGGTCGACGGCCGAGAGCGGGTTGATCCGCTGCGGGTCGCCGCCGAGGGAAACCATCGCCTGGCGCATCGCCGCCAGGTCCACCACCGCCGGCACGCCGGTGAAGTCCTGCATCAGCACGCGGGCCGGACGGTAGGCGATCTCGCGGTCGGAGCGGCGGTCGCGCAGCCACTGCGCCATCGCCTTGACGTCATCGACCGTGACCGACCGGTCATCCTCGAAGCGCAGCAGGTTCTCCAGCAGCACCTTCAGCGAGAAGGGCAGGCGGGCGACGTCGCCGAGCTGGGCTTGGGCGGCCTCGAGGCTGAAATAATCATAGCTCCTGCCGTCGACCGTCAGCTGGCGGCGGGTCTTGAGCGTGTCATGTCCGGTGAAGGTCACGGAAGGGCTCCTTCGGTCGAAGGCTGGTCGCGAATGGGCTGTGCGGGCCTTCATGTAGCGCGTCCGCGCAAGCCGTTCAAATGCAACGGGTTAAGAACCGTTCGCAACTGCGAAATCGGCGATCCGCGGCAGCACCCGGTCGGCGGCCTCGAAATGCGGCGCGTGCCGGCAATCCGGCACCAGCCAGGTCTCGCAAGGGCCGGAAACCCCGGCCTTTATGGCGTCCAGCTGGGCCGGCGTGCCGTATTCGTCCTCGGCCCCCTGGATCGCCAGCACCGGACAGCGGATCGAGGGCAGCGCGCCGCGCATGTCGAAGCTGCGGAATCCGGGGGTCGGCCACAGCTCGGCCCAGTTGGCGAAGGTGAATTCGGTCTTGTCACCATGATAACGGGCCAGGACCGTGCGAAGTTTCGACCCCGGAACATGGAAAGCGGCATGCGCGGCGGCGATGCCGGCCAGGGTCTCGTCCTCGACGATGACATGCGCCGCCTCGGTCACCGCCCAGTCGGCGCGGCCGGGATGCGCCGCGGCGAAGACCAGGGCGATGCTGCCGCCGTCGCTGTGCCCGACCAGCCCGACGCGATCGATCCCGAGCGCGTCCAGCACCTGCGGCAGCGCCTCGCGCCCTTCCTGATAGAGGTAGTCGACGCCCCGCGGGCCCGGCAGCGGGGCGGACCGGCCGAAGCCCAGCCGGTCATGCGCCAGCACGGGATGGCCGGTCGCCTCGGCCAGCCGGGCCGCGACATCGACGCCGCGCCGCGTCCATTGCGCGACGGAGCCGAGCCCTTCGTGTAGAAGAAGGATGGGGAGGCGCCTGGCGCTGCCGGGCGGATCGAGGCGCTGCCAGTACAGGCTGTGCCCGCCGACGCGGACGAAGCCGTCGCTGCGCCGCAGCGGAGCGGAATCGTTCGCCGGGGTGGCCGCCGGGTTGTCCATCCGCCGCTCCGTCATCAAGCCAACACACGCTCGTCATGCCGCTGTCGCGCCGCCGTGGTCAACAGGGGCGCGACTATCGGGGGAGAATGTCCATGGGCAGGTTCGGGATCGTCGTGCTCGGCGCGCTGCTGGCCTGTGCCGCGCTGCCGGCCGGGGCGGAGGGGATCGGGCGGCTGCGGCTGATCGGCGAGGCGGCGCTGCCGAAAGGGCTGGATTATCAGGGCACCACCGTCGGCGGCCTGTCGGGGCTGGACTGGGACCCGGCCGATCGGCACTGGATCGCCCTCAGCGACGACCGGTCGGAGAAGGCGCCGGCCCGGTTCTACACCCTGTCGATCGACTACGATGCCGATGCGGTGCGCGGCATCGCCGTCACCGGCGTGACCACGCTGCGCGACGCGGCCGGCAACGGCTTCGCGCCGAAGAGCGTCGATCCGGAGGCGATCCGCCGCGACCCCGCCAGCGGGCGGCTCTACTGGAGCAGCGAGGGCGGGGTGAAGGCCGGAATCGACCCGGCGATCAGCGTCGCCGCGCCGGACGGGCGCTGGCAGCGCGGCTTCGACCTGCCGCAGCGCTACCGCGTCTCCGAGAACAAGAACCTCGGCCCGCGGGACAACCAGGTGTTCGAGGGGCTGGCGCTTTCGCCCGACGGGCGCACCCTGTTCGTGTCGCTGGAGAACGCCCTGGTCCAGGACGGGCCGGCGGCCTCGCTGGCCGAGGGCAGCCCGGTGCGCATCGCCAGCTTCGATACGGCAACCGGCGCGCCGGGACCGGAGCATGTCTACGTCACCGATCCGATCCCCATGGCGCCGCTGCTGCCGGGCGGCTCGGCCGACAACGGCGTGTCGGAAATCCTGCCCGCCGGCGACGGCACGCTCCTGGTGCTGGAACGCGCCTATGCCCAGGGCCGCGGCAACTCGATCCGGCTGTACCGGGCGGATCCGACCCTGGCCACCGATGTCTCCGGTCTCGATTCGCTGCTCGACGGCACCTGGCTCGCCATGCCGAAGACGCTGCTGCTCGATTTCGGCACGCTCGGCGTCGCCCTCGACAATTTCGAGGCGATGGGCTGGGGCCCCGACCTGGCCAACGGCCACCGCAGCCTGGTCGTGATGTCCGACGACAACTTCAACCCGCTGCAGGTGACCAAGGCGCTGGTGTTCGAGGTGCTGCCCGACTGAGCCCATGAGCCCATCTCATCCGCGGGTGAGAAACCGCGATTGGACCGACGCCGGCCTCCGCCTCACCCTGGCCTTCCGAAACGGAGGAGCCGAGGAATGGACGCGACACCGCGGATCAACGGGCTGGCCGAGACCTGCCTCTATGTCGAGGATGTCGACCGCTCGGCCGCGTTCTACCAGCGCGTGCTGGGGCTGGAGGTGCTGTCGCGTTCGCCGCGGCTGGTGGCGCTGGATGCCGGGCGCCAGGGTGCGCTGCTGCTGTTCCGTCACGGCCTGACCTCGGACGGCATGGTCGACGACGAAGGCACGATCCCGGGCCATGAAGGGCAGGGGCGGCTGCACATGGCCTTCGCCATAGCCATGGAGGATCTGCCGGCCTGGCGGGCCCGGCTGGAGCGCGAGGGCGTCCCGCTGGCCGGCGAGACCCGGTGGCGGCAGCGCGGCGGCCGCAGCCTGTATTTCCGCGACCCCGACGGCCACGCCATCGAGCTGGCGACGCCGGGGCTGCGCTCGAACTACTAACGGGCGCGCCCCGAGCTTTCCGCCGTGCCGCCACGAAGCGGCCATCGGCGGCCCGGACGCTGCGGGCTTCGCAGCCTTGAGCGAGCCCGCCATGAGCATCGACCCCGTCCCGCCGGCCGCCGCCTGGCCAGTCCGGCGCCTCCGCGCCGGGTCGCCGGCGCTGAAGGTGCTGGCCATCGTTGTCCTGACCGTCGCCTTCCTGCTGCCGGTCTTCCTGGTCGCCGACGTGATCGGCGAGCGCGAGGACCGCTACCGGTCCGTGGTGGACGAGATCGGCGGCAGCTGGGGCGGGCCGCAGCGCGTCATCGGGCCGATCCTGGTGGTGCCGTTCCGGGTGCCGTCCGAGCCGCGGGCCGACGGCACGCCGCTGCCGCCGCTGGAACGCCAGCTCGTCATCCTGCCCGACCGCTACACGGTCGAGGCCAAGGCGGCGCCGGAGACCCGCAGGCGCGGCCTGTTCGAGGCCGTGGTCTACACCGTCGACCTCGCTTTGTCCGGCCAGTTCCTGATCGGCGATGCCGCGGCCCTGGCCGGGCCGCAGGCGACGATCGACTGGGCCGGCGCCACTCTCTATGCCGGTGTCGCCGATCCGCGCAGCATCCGCGAGGGCGCGTCGCTGCGCTGGGGCGACCGCGACCTGCCGTTCCAGCCCGGCGCGCCGGGCGAGCTGGGCCAGCGCTTCGGCGCCGGCATGACCCTGCGCCTGCCGGACCTGTCGGCGGCGTCGGCCCAATCGGCCATTCCCTTCGCCACCACCCTGCGGCTGAACGGCAGCCAGCGCCTCGACTTCCTGCCGCTCGGCCGGTCGACCCGGGTGACCGCCAGCTCGAACTGGCCGGACCCCAGCTTCGACGGCGCCTTCCTGCCGGTGCGCTCCGGCATCGGGCCGCAGGGCTTCACCGCGGAGTGGGAGCTGTCCTATTTCGGCCGCGGCTATCCCCAGGCCTGGGTGGGCGGGGAGGGCGACTATCTCTCCGCCGTGTCCGGCTCAGCCTTCGGCGTGCGCTTCTTCCAGCCGGTCAGCGCCTATCAGCAGACCGAGCGCTCGGCCAAATACGGCATGCTGTTCATCGTCTTCACCTTCACCCTGTTCTTCCTGTTCGAAGCGGTGGCGCGGCTGCGCATCCATGTCTTCCAGTACGGGCTGGTCGGGCTGTCGCTGTGCCTGTTCTACCTGCTGCTGCTGTCCTTCGCCGAGCAGATCGGCTTCGCCGCCGCCTATGGTGTGGGCGCCGCCGCGGTGGTGGCGCAGATCGTGCTGTACTGCCGGCCTGTGCTCGGCACCTGGAAGCGCAGCCTGGTGCTGGGCGCGCTGCTGGCGATCCTGTACGGCGCCCTCTACGGGCTGATGCAGCTGGAGGACCTGGCCCTGCTGCTCGGCTCGATCGGCCTGTTCCTGGCGCTCAGCGGCGTTATGTACGTG
The DNA here is from genome assembly GCF_042743185.1 of Inquilinus sp. NPDC058860. Taxonomy (NCBI): domain Bacteria; kingdom Pseudomonadati; phylum Pseudomonadota; class Alphaproteobacteria; order Rhodospirillales; family Rhodospirillaceae; genus Inquilinus; species Inquilinus sp. NPDC058860. The sequence goes on from NZ_JBHYMS010000041.1 coordinate 61,931, forward strand.
ACCCGCCGGATCGACTGGTATGCCGCCGCGCCGGGCACTGCCGACGCCGCCCGCGGCGAGCCGCCGGCCGCCTCCTGACCGGACCGGGAGGGCCGCACGACCCGGCGGCCTCCCGATCTTCCGGCCTCATCGGCCCATCCATCCCTTCGATGAACACGTGTCCGATCGTCATGAACACGTGTTCAAATCGTCACGCGGCCGTCTTCGAAGCCGCCTAGCATCGCCGTCGCGCCGGCCGGTTCGGCCGGACCGCGGCACCTGACGAAGGGGGGAATGATGGAACGGAGTGCATTGTCCGGGATGGCCGTGGCGGCCGCCCTGCTGCTGTCGGGCGGGGCCTGGGCCGACGTGCCGGCGGGCCAGCCGCTGGCCGGGACCACCGCCTACAACGCGGCCTACTGGTCGCGGCCGCACAACGCCTATGAGAAGGCGCATTTCGCCAGGCTGACCGACGTGCTGGACCGCGGCAACCAGGTGGTCGAGATCGACATCTACGACCAGACCGGCTTTCCGGTGAAGCACGACCTGGGCGATTCGAGCACCGACAACAACTGCAAGGCCGGCGCCGGCGGCCTGCTGCAGGACTGCCTGCGCGACATCAAGGCGTGGAGCGACGCCCATCCCGGCCACCTGCCGATCACGGTGCAGTTCGACCTCAAGCCCAGCCAGGGCCTGTGGGGCTGGGATGCCAGCTACATGGCCGGGCTGAACTCGCTGGTCGCGAGCGAGTTCGGGGCCAAGGTCTACAAGCCGGAAAACCTGCGGGCCTTCACCGGCTACGCCTCGCTGCGCGAGGGCGTCTACCGCGCCGGCTGGCCGACGGTGGATGCGCTGCGCGGCAGGATCCTGGTGCTGATGATGGGCGGCCCGATCGGCGACAAGAACGACACCCAGGAAGAATACGTGAACCAGTTCGGCAGCGCGGCGCAGATCTTCGTCTGCCCCGAGGCGCATGAGCCGAACGACTTCTACTGGAACGGCAACGCCAACGATTTCGACGACGCGAACACCAACAAATGGGTGGTCTGCGGCAACCACGAGGCGGTGCAGTACTGGTACAAGGACACGCTGACCGCCCAGCAGAACGGCCAGATCGTCAATCTCTGGTCCGGCACCGAGAACCAGTTCGACGCCTTCCACCAGATGTATCTGGCGGTCGGCTGGGGCGCCTCGATGATCAGCCGCGAGAGCCTCGACACCTGGTCCGGCAAGCTGCCGCTGAACGGCGTCCGCCGCTCGGTCTGGGCCGGCTTCAGCCTGCGCAGCGCCTCCAGCGGCTATTGCGTCGAGATCCAGAGCGGTCTCTACGCCAACGGCTCGGACCTCAACCAGCGCCCCTGCACCGGCGCCGTGCCGCAGCAATGGACCACCAGCGACGAGACCCAGCTGCGCGCGGTCGGCAACGCCGAATACTGCTTCGACATCGACGGCGGCAACGGCAACAACGGCGACCGGCTGCACATCTGGGATTGCGACGGCGGCTCCAGCGAGAAGTGGCAGCTGCAGCCGGACGGCCGCCTGATCGGCATGAACGGCCGCTGCGCCGACGTGGTCGACGGCACCAACGGCACCCGGTTGCAGATCCGCAACTGCACCGGCAGCGCCAGCCAGCGCTTCGACATCATCGGCAGCTCGAACGCCAACAACCCGCATTATTGAGGATTTCTGAAGACTTCGTAGGTTGGGTTCGCGAACCGCGAACCCAACATCGTGACATCGGAGCCATGTTGGGTTCGCCTGAAGGCGAACCCAACCTACATTGGCGGCCCCTTCCGTTCAGGGCCGTCCGGCTGCTATTGGCGGAGGATGACCGCCCCGCCCATGCCCGAGCCGAGTCTGACCGCCGACGGCCTGGCCTGCCTGCGCGGCGGGCGGCTGGTCTTCGCCGGGCTGTCGTTCCGGCTCGGCCCCGGCGAGGCGCTGGTGCTGACCGGGCCGAACGGCAGCGGCAAGTCCAGCCTGCTGCGGCTGGTCGCCGGGCTGGTGCCGGCCTTCGCCGGGCGGCTCGACTGGACCGGCGCCCCCGGCTCGATCGCCTATCTCGGCCACCAGGACGCGGTGAAGCCGGCGCTGACCGTGCGCGAGGCTCTGCGCGTCTGGGCCGCCCTCTCCGGCGCGATGGCAGGGGAGGGGGCGGTCGACGCCGCCCTCGCCGCGGTCGGGCTCGAAGAGCTGGGCGACCTGCCTTGCCGCTACCTCTCCGCCGGCCAGCGCCGCCGTCTGGCCCTGGCGCGGCTGGAGCTCGGCCGCGCCGCTTTGTGGCTGCTGGACGAGCCGACCCTCGGCCTCGACACCGCCTCGGTGGCGCGGCTGGAAGGGCGCATCGCCCGGCACCGCGCCGCGGGCGGTCTGGTGATGCTGGCGACACATGTGCCGCTGGCGCTCGACGGCGCCCGCGGCCTGGCGCTGCAGGATTACACGGCTGAGGACCTGCCGCTGTGAGCGCCTTCCTCGCCTTGCTGTCGCGCGACCTGCGCCTGGCCCTGCGCTCGGGCGGCGACGTCGCCGCCGTGCTGGCCTTCTTCGTCATCACCGTGGTGCTGTTCCCGCTCGGCGTGGGGCCGGAGCTGGCGCTGCTCGGCCGGATCGCCGCCGGGGTGGTCTGGGTCGCGGCGCTGCTGGCGACGCTGCTGGCGCTCGACCGCCTGTTCGCCCAGGACTACGAGGACGGGTCGCTCGACCTGCTGATGCTGTCGCCGCTGCCGCTGGAAGCCGTGGTGCTGGCCAAGGCTCTGGCGCATTGGCTGCTGACCGGCCTGCCGTTGATCCTGCTGTCGCCGCTGATGGCGGCGATGCTGGGGCTGCAGGCGGGGGCCTGGCCGGTGCTGGCGCTGTCGCTGCTGCTCGGTACGCCCTGCCTCAGCCTGATCGGCGCGGTCGGCTCCGCCCTGACCCTCGGCGCCCGGCGCGGCGGGGCCCTGCTGGCGCTCCTGATCCTGCCGCTCTTCGTCCCGGTGCTGATCTTCGGCGCCGCGGCGGTGGAGGCGGTGGCGACCGGCCTGACCCCGCGCCCGCACCTGCTGCTGCTCGGCGGCTGCCTCGCCGCCGCCCTGCCGCTGGCCCCGATCGCCGCCGCGGCGGCGCTGCGCCAGGCGCAGTCGTAAGTTGGGAATGATTTGGTCGTATGCTATATGACCATCTACATGGTCAGGAGCGTGGCATGGACACGATCAATCTGGCGGAAGCCAAGGCCCATCTGAGTGAGCTCGTCGATCGGGTCGAGGCCGGCGAGTCGATCGCCATCACCCGCCGCGGCAAGCCGGTTGCGCGGCTGACCGCAGTGAAGGGCCCCCGCAAGCGCATCGATATGACCATGCTGCAGGCCGTGACGGCAGCCATGCCGTCGCAGGCGCAGGACGCCGCCGACCTGGTGCGCTCGATTCGGGATGGCGATCGCTACTGATGCTCTATGTCGACACGTCGCTGATCGTCGCGGCCCTTTCCAACGAAGCCGCAACCGCTCGCGCGCAGACCTGGCTGGCGGGACAGGATCCGTCGCAGCTCCTGATCAGCGACTGGACCCTCACCGAGATGTCGTCCGCCATGGCGATCAAGCTGCGGACGGGCCAGATCACGCTCGAGCAGCGCGCGGTGGCCTTGGCGGCGTTCAACAAGCTGGCCGCGGAGAGCTTCACAGTCCTGCCGGTGGCCGGCGGGCATTTCAGGGCGGCGGCGACATTCGTCGATCAGCACAGGCTCGGATTGCGGGCCGGCGATGCACTCCATCTCGCCACCGCATCGGCGCACGGCGCCACGGTGCACACGCTCGACCAGCGGCTTGCCGAAGCCGGACCTGTGCTCGGCATACCGACACGGCTGCTGGCATGACCAGGCCTTGCCTCTCCGCACCGGCAGGTGATGGACGAGGCCCAGGCGCTGATCGACCGGAAGCGCCGTGACCGCTCTTGAGTGCCGAGAGGTTCTCCGGCCTCTACATCATCTCTTCATTGTCATCCTCGGGCTTGACCCGAGGATCCAGGGGCGGCCAGAGCCGTTCGTGGTGGCCCCTGGATTGCCGGGTCAAGCCCGGCAATGACAGGAAGGAAGGATCGCCCACACGATCTCGCGTCCTCTCGGCCCTTCGTCCGGGGTGACGCGGGGCCCGGCCTCGCGTAATGCTTGGGCAAAAGGAACCCGGCCGATGCTTCTCGTCCCCACCACCGTCGGGCCCAGCCGGATCGAAGGGCTGGGCCTGCACGCCGCCGAACCGATCGCCGCCGGCACCGAGGTCTGGCGCTGGCACCCGGTGTTCGACGCCTTCATCCCGGACGCCGCCATCGCCCGGCTGCCCGAGCCGGCGCGCGAGTTTCTCGAGCGCTACGCCTATCCGGCGCCGGACCTGCCGGGCGGCCTGTCGCTGAACCTCGACGACGCCCGCTTCATGAACCACAGCGACGACCCGACGCTGGAGACGGTGGGCGAGGTCTGCGTCGCCCGGCGCGACATCGCGGCGGGGGAGGAGCTGACCTGCGACTACGGTGCCTTCCACCCCGACCTCCGCGATCTGATCCAGGCAGGCACCACCGCGGGGCGCGGCAATTGAGCCGGCCGACACGCGGCCTAGCTTTGTCTATCCTGGGGCCCAACGACCGCCACGCCACGCTCATGCACCGCTTCGCCAACCCGGCCCGCTTCCTGCGCCTGAGCGCCGCCCTGCGGCCCTGGGCCTTCGGCGTCGCCCTGCTGACGCTGGCGGCCGGGCTGTGGCTCGCCCTGTTCGATTCGCCGCCGGACTACCAGCAGGGCGAGACGGTGCGGATCATGTACATCCACGTGCCCTCGGCCTGGATGGCGATGATGGTCTACGCCACCATGGCCGTGGCCTCGGCGGTCGGGCTGGTGTGGAAGCATCCGGTGGCCGAGCTCTACACCAAGGCCGCGGCGCCGCTCGGCGCCGGCTTCACCGCGCTGTGCCTGCTCACCGGCTCGCTCTGGGGCCAGCCGATGTGGGGCACCTGGTGGGTGTGGGACGCGCGGCTGACCAGCGTGCTGATCCTGTTCTTCGTCTATCTCGGCTACATCGTGCTGGTCTCGGCCTTCGACGACCCGCAGCGCGGCCTCAAGGCCGGCGCGGTGCTGACCCTGGTCGGCGCCGTCAACCTGCCGGTCATCAAGTTCTCGGTCGACTGGTGGAACACGCTGCACCAGCCGGCCTCGGTGATGAAGCTGGGCGGCTCCACGCTCGATGCTTCGATGCTGTGGCCGCTCCTGCTGATGGCCGTCGCCTTCACCGCGCTGTTCGCCTGGCTGGTGCTGCTGCGCACCGAGACCGAGATCGCCGAGCGGCGGATCCGCGCCCTGCGCCTGGCCGCCGCCACGGCCGCCCGGCGCACCGACGCGCCGGGGCTGGAGCAGCCGATCGGATGACCGAGTTCTTCGCGATGGGCGGCTACGCCCTCTATGTCTGGACCGCCTATGGCGCCGCCCTGGTGGTGCTGGTCGGGCTGACCGTCGCCACTCTGGCGCGGCGGCGCAGCAGCCGGCGCAGCCTGGAGGCGCTGGAGCAGCTGCGCGGCCGCGGGAGACGGGCATGACCCGGAAGCGCCGCCGGCTGATGCTGCTGGGCCTCGCCGCCCTCGGCCTCGGCACCGCCTCGGCCCTGGCCCTGACCGCCTTCCAGGACAACCTGCTGTTCTTCTACAGCCCGACCGAGCTGCATGACGGCAAGGTGGCGGAGGGGCAGCGCTTCCGCCTCGGCGGGCTGGTGGTGCAGGGCTCGCTGCAGCGCCTGCCCGACGGGCAGACCATCACCTTCACCGTGACCGACACGGCGTTCGACGTGCCGGTGCGCTACGCCGGCATCGTCCCCGACCTGTTCCGCGAGGGGCAGGGCGTGGTGGCGCATGGCCGGGTCGGGGCCGACGGCACCTTCGTCGCCGACGAGCTGCTGGCCAAGCACGACGAGACCTACATGCCGCCCGAAGTCGCCAAGGCCCTGCGGGACGCCGGCCATCCGGGCGCGCCCGGGGCATCCGGCAAGCCGGCGTTGTCCACCAACTCGATGGCTGCGCAATGATCCCCGAGCTCGGCCACTACGCGCTGGTCCTGGCGCTGATCCTCGCCCTGGTGCAGTCGACCCTGCCGCTGTGGGGCGCCGCCCGACGCCATCCCGGGCTGATGGCGATCGCCGAGCCGGCGGCGACGCTGCAGCTGGCGGCCATCGTCATCGCTTTCGCCGCGCTGACCTGGGCCTATGTCGTCTCCGACTTCTCGGTGGCGCTGGTCGCGAACAACAGCCTCTCCACCAAGCCGATGCTCTACAAGGTCACCGGCGTCTGGGGGAACCACGAGGGCTCGATGCTGCTCTGGGTCCTCATCCTGGCCCTGTTCGGCGCGGCGGTGGCGCTGTTCGGCGGCAACCTGCCGGCGACGCTGCGGGCCCGGGTGCTGGCGGTGCAGGGCATGATCGGCGTCGGTTTCCTGGCCTTCATCATCCTGACCTCGAACCCCTTCCTGCGGCTCGACCCGGCGCCGCTGGACGGCCGGGACATGAACCCGCTGCTGCAGGACCCCGGCCTCGCCTTCCATCCGCCCTTCCTCTATCTCGGCTATGTCGGCTTCTCGATGGCCTTCTCCTTCGCCGTCGCGGCGCTGATCGAGGGCCGGGTCGACCCTGCCTGGGCGCGCTGGGTGCGGCCCTGGACCCTGGCCGCCTGGTCGTTCCTGACCGTCGGCATCGCGCTCGGCTCTTACTGGGCCTATTACGAGCTCGGCTGGGGCGGCTGGTGGTTCTGGGACCCGGTCGAGAACGCCTCGCTGATGCCCTGGCTGGCCGGCACCGCGCTCCTGCACTGCGCCCTGGTGGTGGAGAAGCGCGACGCGCTGAAGAGCTGGACCGTCTTCCTCGCCATCCTCGCCTTCGGCCTCAGCCTGGTCGGCACCTTCCTGGTGCGGTCCGGCATCATCACCTCGGTACACGCCTTCGCGGTGGATCCGGAGCGCGGCGTCTTCATCCTGCTGCTGCTGGCGCTCACCGTCGGCGGCGCCTTCACGCTCTACGCCATCCGCGCGCCGCGGCTGAAGCTGGGCGGCGTCTTCGCCCCGATCAGCCGGGAAGGGGCGCTGGTGCTGAACAACCTGCTGATCTGCACGGCCACGGCCACGGTGTTCGCCGGCACGCTGTTCCCTCTGCTCGACAAGTCGGTCTCGGTCGGCAAGCCCTATTACCAGCTCACCTTCGTGCCGCTGATGACGCCTGTGGTGGCGGTGATGGTGATCGCGCCGCTGATGGCCTGGAAGCGCGGGGACCTGCCCGGCGTGCTCGGCCGGCTGAAATTCGCCGCCGCCGGCACCGTGGTCGTGGCTCTCGCCGCGCTGTGGCTGCAGGGCGGCGGGCCGGTGCTGGCGCTGCTCGGCGTCGCCTTCGGCGCCTGGGTCGTGTTCGGCGCCGCCACCGAGATCGCGGAGCGGGTACGGCTGTTCCGGATCCCGCTGCGCGACAGCCTGTCCCGCGCCACCGGCCTGCCGCGCAGCGCCTGGGGCACCGCCTTCGCCCATGCCGGGCTCGGCATTGCCCTCCTCGGCATGATCGCCTCCAGCTACTGGTCGACCGAGCGGCTGGTGCTGGCGAAGCCCGGCGATCGCCTCGACCTCGCCGCCGGCTACGAGGTCGTTTTCGACGGCGTGCAGGCGGGGCAGGGGCCGAACTACGAGACCCGCCTGGGCGATCTGCAGCTGCTGCATGACGGCGCCTTCGTCACCGACCTCGCGCCCGAGAAGCGCTTCTATCCGGTGGCGCAGATGCCGACCAGCGAGGTGGCGATCCACACCACCCTGGCCGGCGACGTCTATGTCGCCCTGGGCGAGGAGCAGGCGGACGGCCGCTGGAGCCTGCGGCTGTACCACCACCCGCTGGTGCCGTGGATCTGGGGCGGCGCCCTGGTCATGGCCTTCGGCGGCGCGCTGTCGCTCAGCGACCGCCGGCTGCGCGTCGGCGCGCCGCGGCGGGCGGCGGCGGCGGCCGTCGGATCGCCGGCTTAAGGATCGTCGATGCGCCGACTGCTGTTCCTCCTGCCGCTGCTGCTGCTCGCCGCCCTGGCCGTCGGGGTCGGGACCAGGCTGCTGTCCGGCAGCGACCCGCAATCGCTGCCCTCGGCCCTGATCGACAAGCCGCTGCCGGCCTTCGACCTGGCGGCGCTGCCGGGCCGGTCCGACGGGCTCGCCAATGCCGATTTCGGCAGCCGGCCGATGCTGCTGAACGTCTTCGCCAGCTGGTGCGTGCCGTGCCTGGCCGAGCATCCGGTGATCACCAAGCTGGGGCGCGAAGACGGCATCCCGGTCGTGGCCATCAACTACAAGGACAAGCCGGAGGACGCGCTGGCCTGGCTGAAGCGCAACGGCGACCCGTACCGCCGGATCGGCGCCGATGCCGACGGCCGCACCGCGATCGACCTCGGCGTCTATGGCGTGCCGGAGACCTTCGTGATCGACAAGGCCGGCCGCATCCGCTACCGCCACCCCGGCCCGCTGACCCCCGACATCGTCGACCGCGAGATCCGGCCGCTGCTGGCGGAGCTGGCGAAGTGAGGGGACGTGCCGTCCTAGCGGCGCTGTTTCTGGCCGTCGCCGCGGCCGCCCCCGCCGGCGCGATCGAGCCGCAGGAGCAACTGGCCGATCCGGCGCTGGAGGCGCGGGCCCGCACCATCAGCCAGGAGCTGCGCTGCCTGGTCTGCCAGAACGAGTCGATCGACGATTCCAACGCCGATCTGGCCCGCGACCTGCGCCGCATCGTGCGCGAGCGGCTGACGGCGGGCGACACCGACGGCCAGGTGATCGGCTTCGTCACCGCCCGCTACGGCGACTACGTCCTGCTGCGGCCGCCGCTGCGCGCCGGCACGCTGGTGCTGTGGTTCGGCCCGGTGGTGCTGCTGTTCGCCGCTATCGTCGTCCTGATCCTGCGCCGCCGCCGGCGCCCGGCCGAGGCGGCGCCGCTGTCGCCCGAGGAAAGCCGGCGCCTGGCCCGGCTGATGGACGAGGAATCGGCGCCGTGACCGGTTGGCTGTTCTGGGTGGTCGCGGCTGTGATGACCGGCGGCGCCGTCGCGCTGCTGCTGCGTCGTCTCTTCGCCGCCGACGCCTCGCTCCCCTCCGGTTCCGACGCCGCGATCTACCGCGACCAGCTGAAGGAGCTGGAGCGCGAGCGCGCCGCCGGCGAGATCGGCGCCGCCGAGGCCGAGGCGGCGAAGGCCGAGATCGGCCGCCGCCTGCTGGCCACTGCCGGGCAGGCGAAGCCGGCGATCGCCGCCCCCACGGTTCCACCGCGCCGCGTCGCGCTCGGCCTCGCCGTGCTGCTGCCGGTGGCGGCGCTGGCGATCTATCTGGCCGAAGGCACGCCCGGCCTGCCGTCGCAGCCCTTCGCCAGCCGCGACCCGGGCGAGCGGGTGGCGGTGCAGTCCGCGATGGCGGAGGCGCGGGCGCTCGAGCAGCGCCTCGACGCCGACCCGCAGGACCGCGCCGGCTGGATCGAGCTCGGCCAGCGCTGGGGCCAGCTGGGCGACAGCGCCAAGGCGGCCGACGCCTATGGCCGAGCCATCGGCCTCGGGAATGCCGATGCCGAGCTGACCGGGCGCTACGGCGAGGCCCTGGTCGGCGCCAATGGCGGCGCGGTGACCGAGACCGCGCGCGCCGCCTTCGAGCAGGCGCTGAAGCTGCGGCCCAATGACATCCGGGCCCGCTACTTCCTGGCGCTGGGCAACGCCCAGGCCGGCGACGACCGCGCCGCGCTGGACCTGTGGCAGGCGCTGGTGCGGGACTCCCCGGCCGACGCGCCCTGGCTGCCCTCGGTCCGCCAGCACCTGGCCGAGACGGCGCAGCGCCTCGGGCTCGACCCGAAGACCGCGACGCCGGAGCCGCAGCCGGCTGCCCGTCCTGCCCCTCCGGCCAACGGTCCGGCCGGCGCCATCGCATCGCTGCCGCCGGACGAGCAGGCCAAGGCGATCCGCGGCATGGTCGACGGGCTGGCGGCGCGGCTGGAGCAGTCGCCCGACGATCTCGAAGGCTGGCTCCGCCTGGCCCGCGCCCGCGGCGTGCTGGGCGAGGCCGATGCCGCCGCGGATGCCTATGCCAGGGCGGCGGCGCTGGCGCCGGACAACAACGATCTGCTGCGCGCCTATGCCGACGCCCTGCTGACCGCCGGCCGGGGCGAGGACGTGCCGCCGCTGCTGGAGGCCGGGCTCAGGCGCATCCTGGCCTCCGATCCGAACGACCTCCAGGCCCTGTGGTTCCTCGGCGTCGCCGCGCAGAAGGCGGGCCAGCCGGAGGAGGCGCGGCGCCTCTGGGGCCGGATGCGCGACCAGTTCCAGGAAGGCAGCCAGGAGCGCAAGGCGATCGAGGGCCGCATGTCCCAGCTGCCGGTCCCTGGCGCGGGATGAAAGGGAATTCTATTTTTCGTCGGTCGTCTGTCAGAAAATCTATTTTTAGTTGAATCTGCAACGGTTCCGGCCTAGGGCCAATCGACATTCAGCCTTCCCAGAGCTGAATGGTGCTGAATCAATACGTTCCGGATTTGCTGATTCGGAGCGAAGGGATGGGGGTGAA